>NZ_SMMB01000962.1 GCF_009711365.1 Xanthovirga aplysinae
TTTATCAAAATACATCTGCACCCAAGGTGGAATCCCTGATATCAGAGTCATATTTTGATCTGCGGTTTCCTCGACAATTTTATCTACTTTGGCTTCCCAATCTTCCATACAATTGGTTTGCCAACTAGGCATTTGATTGGTCCTTAAATATGCCGGAACATGATGATTTGAAATACCAGATAAGCGACCTGTCAGGATATCGTTCTTTTTGTCCATCACAGGGCTTCCGGAAAGAAAAATCAGTTTACCATCAAGGAATTTGGATTTACCCGTTTCATAAACATAATTTAACAAAGCATCTCTGGCACTATTAATCATCAAAGGAGTGGACTCCTTTGTCATTGGAATATATTTAGTACCTGAGGTTGTTCCTGATGTTTTCGCAAAATAAAGGGGAATACCTGTCCAGAGGACGTCTTTTTGTCCATTTAGAATTCTATGGACATAGGGGGCAAGCCCCTCATAATCTCTTACAGGCACTCTCGCTTTAAAATCTTCGTATGATTTAATGGAAGAAAAATCATGGTCTTTACCAAATTGAGTATCTTTGGCTTCCTTAATCAGATAATTGAATACTTTTTGTTGTGTTTTTATCGGATTTGCTGCCCATCGCTTCTGTTTACCTACTACATAACGGGCAAACGGCTTACTAAAAAATGATCTAATTCCCATTATACTCCAATTGGATTAAAGTCCCTCTCCAAGGTGCAGGAATGGTTTTCAAATGCTCCTTATAAAAGATTTGGCTCTACTAAGTCTTAAAATTAAGGGATTATTTTAACTAAACGTAATGATTGGGGAAAATAGTGAGTAGTAAATAATTAATAATGAATAATAAAAAATGAATAATTAAGAATTAAATAATGAAACATGAATAAATCCCTAGACTGCGGTAAAAAAGGATCCCTTGAGACGGGAAACTACTTGTGGAAATAAAAAATAGTTTAGGAAATATACCCAAAGGAAACCTAAACAAAAGTGAGGGTGGATTAAGCCGATTTCACTCTTAATTTTTGTTTCAAATCATTTACGGCTTCTTTATATTTAGGATTTGTCACCATTTGGCTATTTACAGATTGTACGGCATGAATTACGGTGGAATGATCCCTTCCTCCAAAGTGATAACCTATAGATTTAAGAGAATGCTCCGTACACTCTTTGGAGAAATACATAGCCACTTGGCGAGCCACCACTACGTCTCTTTTTCGGGTCTTGGATACAAGTTTTTCACAATCCACCCCAAAATATTCAGCAACGGTTTTCTGAATTAAATCAATATCTACTTCAGTTTCATTTTCGGGAATGATATGCTTAAGAGTACTTTTGGCCAATTCCAAATTTACTTCTGTACGGCTTAAAGAAGCATGGGCGATTAATGAAATTAAAACCCCTTCCAATTCTCGAATATTTGTATCCACACTATATGCCAAATACTCAATTACTTCTTCGGGAATAAAGATTCCATCAGCCTCCATTTTTCTCTGAATAATGGCAATACGAGTTTCATAAGCCGGGGTTTGAAGGTCGGCGGTAAGCCCCCATTTAAAACGGGACAACAATCTTTCTTGCAAACCTTTTAAATCACGAGGAGGACAATCACTGGTCATAATGATTTGCTTACCATTTTGATGCAAATGATTAAAAATGTGAAAAAATATCTCCTGAGTTTTTTCCTTTCCCGAAAGGAATTGCACATCATCAATTATCAAAACATCTACCTGCAGGTAAAAATTAGAAAACTCCTGTACATTATTTACCTTTAAGGACTCAATAAATTGACTGGTAAATTTCTCAGAGGAAACGTATAAAACAAATTTCCCCTCCTGCTTTCGCCTAATTTCATTTCCAATAGCTTGTACCAAATGTGTTTTTCCTAATCCTACTCCTCCATATAACATCAAGGGATTAAAGGAGGTGATTCCCGGTTTATTGGCCACAGCCATACCCGCAGAGCGTGCCAAACGGTTACAGTCTCCCTCAATATAAGTGTCGAATATATATTGTTTATTCAAATTCGAGGGGATCTGGCTGGTATCCACCTTTCGCATTGCAAAAGGGTTATTCAGTGTAGTAACAGGGGAGTGCTGCCTGGAATAAGAATTGTGATTTCCAAATTGATTGGCCGGCCGTGTAGTCGATGAATTACCCTGTGGATAATAAGGTCGACCACTACCTGTTTTTTGCCCAGGTAAATTCACCACATAGGGTTGATTTTGATTATTCCCTTTATCTACAATTACTGAATAAGCCAGACGTCCTTTCTCTCCAAGCACAATATCAATTGCTCTTCTAAGCAAATGGACATAGTGCTCCTCAAGCCACTCATAAAAAAACTGGCTGGGCACCTGAATAGTCAGGACATTATCCTCCATTCTTAATGGGGAAATCGGGGAAAACCAGGTTTTAAAGGCCTGTTCGTCCACTTTTTCACTTATCACCTGAAGGCATCTCGTCCATGCTGTATTACAATCCAATTGCATTAAAGAGAATTAAAAGTCGAAACTTAAAAAATCAATAATTAAAAAAGAAAGGGTTTCAAATTTGCTAAAAAAATCACTAACAAAAAAGGGAAATTTATTCTAGAAATTAGGAAACCTTCACCACTTCACTTCTAGTCACTTTGCTTTTTGATTTTCTATGAAAATTAAAATCAATTCTTCCTAAATTTATACCTGACCAACCCACTTGGTTTATTAAAACTTTGTTACCGGAAGGGGATTTTACTACTGTGGGTTTGTCTAAAAAAGTATGAGTATGTCCTCCAATGATCAAATCAATCCCATCTACTTTTGCTGCCAATTTCAAGTCGGAAATAGTGTTATCTTCATAAGCATAGCCTAAATGAGAAAGGCAAATAATCAGATCACATTCCTCATCTTTCAGCTTTCGTACCATTCCTTTGGCCTTCAAAACAGGATCTAAATACAAGGTTTTTCCATAGTTTACATTTGGAACCAAACCATCTAATTCTATTCCCAGACCAAACACACCTATTTTTAGGGCTCCCTTATTAAAAATTTTATAAGGTTTGAAATTATCTTTTAAAATAGTGTCAGAAAAATCATAATTGGCAATTAGGAAATCGAAACGAGCATGGGGTAATTGCTTTTTTAAACCTTCCAACCCATTATCAAAATCATGATTGCCCAAAGTGGTGGCATCATACCCCATCTCACTCATTAATTTATACTCTAGTTCTCCACCGAAGTAATTAAAATAAGGTGTACCCTGAAAGATATCTCCCGCATCCAATAAAAGGACATTTTCCTCTTCAGCTCGTATCTTTTTAATAAGAGTCGCTCGTTGGGCCATTCCTCCCAAACCTGAAAGTTTTCCTGATCCTTCCGGAAAAGGTTCAATACGGGAATGAGTATCATTGGTATGAAGAACAGTTAGTTTAACTCCCTTCTCCTCAGCCCAAGAATCTAAAGGCAAGCCCGCAAGCAAACTTACCCCAGCACCTCCTATGAGGGATTTTCTTAGAAAACTTCTTCTGTTAATCATGATTTAATCCTGGATTTTAACTCTACCCTCAATTTGGGCATCTGCCACTTTGCCTTCTGCATCCAATTTCCGAATGTATTCTATGATGGCATCACGATACAATACATTTAATTTTTTCACCCTTTCGGCATCCTTCAAAAAACGCATTTTATCTCCTCCATTTGCCAGGTAATCAGAAATAGCCAAGGTATAAGTTCTATTGGCATCAAAAGGCTGACCACCAATAAAAAGACGTTTTACTTCCCCTTTTCTAGAGGTCACTACTACACTATTGGAAACCGCCAGGTTTTTATGTTTAACTAAATAATCAAATAATTCTCGCAACTGCTGAGCATTGAGTCGAAGAATATAAATGGTATTTTCAAAAGGCATTAACTCAAAAATATCCTCCACTTCCAATGGACCTTCAGTCAGTGGAGTTCGTAGTCCCCCTATAGTGATCGCTCCCAAATCCACAGATTGTCCTAAGTATGCACTTCCCATTTCCTGGGTAAGATCAGCCACAAAATTACCCAAAGTAGATTCTACAGGCTGGACTGTAAGAGTTTTGGCAGCTTTACCAATATATTGGTGCATTTCTGCATCTACTTTCTTTTTATAAGGCTTAACCATTGCCGATATAGCGCTATCCGCTTCTATACCTTTATTAACCTGAACTCCCTGAGCATTGGACTTATAGGAAGTCTTTTTTATTTTCGGACTACAGGAAAAGAGAAAAATAAGAGAAAGAAGGAATAATACGTTTTTTTTCCACATAACCAACCAGTTCTACAACCCACAATTTAACTAGGATTTAAAAATTACGAATTTGCATTTTTAGGGAAAAGCAATTCGTAATAATCTCTAACTCAGTCAAGGCCTAAATCAAAATAAATCCGGCGCAAAAATAAGATTTTGATTAGTAAAATGTGTGGATTCTGCTTTTTTAGTTTGTTTTTTTAATAAAGAAAAAAAACATCCGAGCACAACTATCTTAAAATCAACCCATAAACATTGGCTTCCTTAAAAAAAATATTTCAGAATTTGTCCTGATCAATTGAAATTCACCTAAGCCCTTCTTATCTGGGAATGATAAAATTTGTGAGGGTGAGTTCTTAAGGCGCAAAATTTTGTGTCTCCGTCTTATAGTTTTGCTTTCAATAAATTGGGTAAATGGGGTTTGAATGATTATTTTATGGAATGAGGATTGAAGGCTTTAGAGATGCTCTAAAAGGCAAAACCTTGTGTCTTTACAACTCATGTGTCAATAGAGGAACTATTTAAAAATTCGTTTCAGTACTTCTTCTTTATAGCTTTTTCCTATAGGTATCATTTTCCCTGCCACTTCAACTTGGTTTCCTTCCAAGGTTTTAATGTTGGCCATAGAAACAATATAGGATCTGTGCACACGAATAAACTGTTCATAAGGAAGGCTTTCCTCCAAGCTCTTCAGTGACTGTAGGGCGATTATTTTCTGATCTTTAGTATGATAACGCACGTATTCCTTCAAGCCTTCAATATACAAAATGTCATTAAGTTTAACCCGGTAAAGTTTATGATCGGCATTAATGATGATGAATTCTTCTGTTACTTTGGTTTCCGGCAGAGGCTCAGGTATTTCCTTCTCTCCTTTCTTCACTTCCTTCTTCAATTTAATCAATTCACTAGCTTTATTAACACTTTGAACAAATCGTTCAAATGAAAAAGGTTTCAATAAATAATCAGTCACATCCAATTGATACCCTTCCAAGGCATATTCGGGATATGCAGTAGTAAAAACAACTACAGGTTTACCAGGAAGTGTTTTCAAAAACTCTATTCCAGTTAATTCGGGCATTTGAATATCCAAAAACATAAGGTCTATGGCTTCCCCCTGTAGGGTTTCCATTGCTTCCAACGGATTTTTGCATTGACCGACTAATTCCAATTGGGGAATTTTTGAAATATACTCCGACAATAAAGTACGAGCCAACTGCTCATCATCCACGATTAAACACTTAATTTTCATTTAAAGTAAAATTGTTAAGTTAACCTTAAATTCATCTTCATTTTGGACAATCTCCAATTCATGTTGACCCGGATAAAGTAACTCTAGGCGACGACGAACATTCTCCAAACCAATACCTCCCACTTTATCTTTGGTAAATTCCCTTTTATGCAAACTATTGGAAATAAAGAAATGTAATAGAGAACCCCCTTTTTCCATTGTTATGGCCATTTTTATCCAACCACTTTGAACATTCTCAATATTACTGTGCTTAAAACTATTTTCAATGAAAGGGATTAGTAACATGGGTTCAATTTTCACCCCAGTATCATCCACTTTAACATCCAGTGAAATTTTATCAATCTTATCATCCTTTAACTTT
>NZ_SMMB01000952.1 GCF_009711365.1 Xanthovirga aplysinae
CAACATTAATTATGATCGGGAGATCTATTTAATGGGTACGGGAGGCCATCGAGGAGCAAAAGCCTATGTAGCCAACAATGTTAGCCTGAAATTGCCTGGGGTTAGTGCCAAAGGATTACAACTTTTGGTGATGGAAGACAATTTTATACAGATTGACAACCTTATGGACGTCGATGTGCATGGAATTATAGGTTATAACCTTTTTAACCGATTTGTGATAAAAATTGACTATGACCGCAGTCAAATTACTCTTTATGAGCCTTCTTCTTTCAAGCCTAGAAGAAGTTATACAGAAATACCGTTAAAAATAGAAAATACAAAAGCCTATCTTCAATCGGACATTCTTATAAATGAAAAGAAAATTCCAAGTGCTCGCCTTATGTTAGATACTGGGGCTAGCCATTCGGTTTTGCTGGATTCCGGTTCCCATGAACATGTTGTACTTCCTTCCAAAACACTTCCCAGCATCCTAGGCTGGGGAATTAGTGGACCTGTAAGGGGGCATTTTGCACGAATTAACAAACTTCATCTAAAACATTTCTCCTTTGATCAAGTCATTAGCTCCTTCCCCCAAGGGACCTCCTACTATTCCCTTGTAGAAGAAAGTGGAAGGCAGGGAACCCTAGGTGGGGAGATCCTTAGTCGATTCGTGGTTATCCTTGATTATTCCAGAAAGAAAATGTATTTAAAAAAGGGTACTCGTTTTAGAAAAAAATTTGAACACAACATGAGTGGAATGACAGTTACGGAAAGCGAGGAAGAATTAGGAGCATTTTTCGTTTTCAGTGTCCGTGAAAACTCTCCTGCAGACCGAATTGGAATTAAGGAAGGGGATATCATCACCTATGTAAATGGCAATAAAGCCGAGAGGATCAAAATGTCAGATTTTAATTTACTGTTACGATCCAAATCTGGGAAAAAAATTAACTTAAGAATCCTTAGAGATAAAGAATTAGTTAAAAAGTCATTTCGCCTACAACGTGCTATATAAATTACTTTCCTTTCTTTGGCTCCTTATCTTTTCGCTCCTCAAAAAGCATTCGAACAGAAGGAGAATAGGTGTCCTCGTATTGCCCGCTTTTTACTGCCCAAAAGAAGGAAGCTAAAAATATAATAGCGACACCCACACTTAAACCTATTAAAACTAAAATCACAGACATGGTAACTTCTTTTTTAACTATCTCAATTTTATAATTATTTCTTTTAAAAACAGATTATTCAAATTAAGCAAGAGCTTTCATTGATTATTTTCACCTTTATAATTAAAATTATACTATGACATTCTAAGGAAATTAATAAAATAATATTCTTTAAGATCCCGCAACACGGCCACTTAATTTTTGAAGTCTTTGACAATTTTCTTTTAGGATTTCAAATATCGGGATCCCATCAATTTTGCCATTCCTGAGGTAAATATGACTACAGTTAGACTACTTAATGGCATTAAAACAGCCGCAAATACTGGACTTAAATTTCCACTTACGGCAAACATGAGTCCGACTATATTATATAAAAAAGAGATAACAAAACTGGCTATAATAATTCTTTTTCCTATCAAGGATAATCGTATAAAATTAAAAAGATCTTCAAACCGACTTGCATCTAAAATCGCATCGCATGCTGGAGAAAAGGCCATAATATCCCCTGTTACAGCAATTCCTACATCACTTTGTTTCAAAGCCCCAGCATCATTTAAACCATCTCCCACCATTAAAACCTTTTTTCCCTTTTGTTGCAACTTTCTTATATATTCCAATTTATCAGAAGGGGATTGTTTGAATTGCAAATCGGTTTGTGGAGGAAAGATTGAAGCTAAAGTTTCCTTTTCTCCATTATTATCACCTGAGATTAAAGCCAATGAGAAATAATTTTTAAGCTGGTCTACCAATGGCTTTAAACCTTTTCGGTAAGAATTGGACAACAAAAACCTCCCACGAGTCTCTTTCTCAAAAGCCACATAAATACTGGTAGATTTGTCCCTTGAATCAAGATAAATTCGATCTGAATTGTTTCTTAAGGCTACATAACTCAGCTTTCCCAACCGGATTTCTATTCCATTTACTCTCCCACTTATTCCTTGACCTTCCTCCTCTATATAATGCTCAACCATAAAACCCTTCGCCCCTTCCTGCTTTAAAAACCCATCGATTTTCCTGCTTAAGGGATGAGTAGATTGAGAAACCAAAGACTGAATCAATTGTTTATCTAATTTGTCCAATTGAACACCTTCAAAATGAATAGATTGATCCTTTGCATCGGTTATTGTGCCCGTTTTATCAAAAACAATGCTATCTATTGAAGCCAGCTTCTCCATGACATGTGAATTTTTCAAATATAAACGATGTCTACCAAACAACCTGCTAATACTACCCAGAGTAAAAGGGGTAGACAAAGCTAATGCACAAGGACAAGCCACAATCAAAACTGCTGTAAAAACCTGCAAAGCCAATCGACTATCAACTATCCACCAGAAAGTAGCAGCCAGAAAGGCAATAACTAATACTACCAATGTAAAATACTTACTGATCCTGTTAATTAAGTTTTGATGTTGATCTTCACCCTCCTTCACAAAAACATCACTATTCCATAAGCTAGTAAGGTAACTTTGAGAAACTTCCTTTTGAATGATTAATCTTATGGTTTGTCCCAATTGTCGGCCTCCTGCATAAATATAATCTCCCTTCGATTTCGAATCAGGCTCGGCTTCTCCCGTTACAAAACTGTAATCTATTCGGGCTTCTTGGCTAACTAAAATCCCATCTGCAGGAATTAGTTCTCGGTTTCTTACCAGAATTTCATCGCCAACTTTCAGATCATTAACAGGAACATTTTCCACTTCTTCCCCCTTCATTCGGCTTATAGCAAGAGGGAAATAAGATTTATAGTCGCGGTCAAAGGAAATGCTATCATATGTTTTTTGCTGAAACCATTTTCCTACCAACAAAAAGAATAATAAACCTGCTAGAGAGTCAAAATAACCTGGTCCGACATTCCAAAGAACTTCTATAGCACTTCTAAGAAACAAAACCAGGATCCCCAAACTAATAGGAACATCTATATTGATATATGCCTGGCGAAGGCTTTTCCAAGCAGAAATAAAATAGTCAGAACTACAATAAAATATAATTGGAAGAGATAAAACTAAATTGATATAGGTGATAAAATGCCGAATATGATTGTCTATCGTTCCCTCAAAACCAAAGTATTCAGGGAAACTCAACATCATTATATTTCCAAAACAAAAACCAGCCACACCAATTTTGATGTAAAGACTACGGTCTTTTCTCACCTTCTTTGGCTTTCCATCATCTGAAAGACTAATATTGGGCTCATAACCAATGGAAGTCAATAACTCCAACAGCTGTCGTAAACTTAGAATGGAGGGGTCAAAATCAAGGGAGAGCTCCTTCTTCATAAAATTAACCCTTGAATATCGAATTCCTTTTTGAAGTTTATAAAGGTTTTCCAACAACCAGATACAAGAACTACAATGGATTGTCGGAATAAAAAATATTACTCTGCCTAATTGATCATCAGCATAATTCAACAATTTTTGTTGGATTTTTGGATTATCTAAAAAAGCAAAACGGTCGGAAATTTCCACCTCCTTCACCTTAAGACCTGGACTACTTTCCAAATCATAATAATTTCCTAATCCATTGTCCTTTAGGATATCATATACCGTTTTACAGCCCTGGCAACAAAAGAGATGATTATCAAAATCTAACTGTTCCTTGCCCAAATCTTCCCCACAATGATAACAAACCGTCTGATTGGAGGTTAATAATTCTTCTTGCACGCTCATCAGTTATGCTTTACGCAAAACTGATATAATCCACTGAAAATCAAAATGAGGGCTCTCAGTGATAAACATGATTTTTATCATTAAATTTATCGCAATTGGACAAAAATCCTGATTCAGATTTTAGGGATGGGACAAGAAGGAAGGGTAAAAGAGCCCTATAAAGGAATTAGAATTTTCTAAAAAAACGCCTTAGCTTACGCCGACTTAAACGATACGTCCGGTAAAAAGTGTTATGGGTTTTCTTTAACTTAATCACCTTTAATAAGGTGAATCCAAGTTTATCAGCAGTTAATCCTTGTTTTAACAAAAAATCCATAATACCAGAGGAAGGCATTTCCTGTTTGTGAGAGGTCTTTAATAAAATCACAGGAATTTTATTAATTTTTTCAAGTTTATGCTGTTGAAGCTTATGAATAAAGCTTTTAATGTTTTTTCGACCAAGTGTATCATCCAACAAAATACATTGAGGCTGATATTGAAATACTCTTTTTAAACTATCTTCCAGTGTAAAAGCTGTATAAATAGTAAATTCTTTTCTTTTAAAATCTCTAAGCATTTCATAAACAACACTCAAATGCGAAGGGTTATTTCCTGCCAACAAAATGCTGGTCATTGTTTTTCCTAATGTAACTTTTTGTAAAGAAGAAGGGGTGCTTTTTGTAAAATTATTCATGGTGGGCCTTTTGAGGATGAACAGTGGGATTACTTCAAACGGTGATAAAGCATTAACCAAAAGTTGACCTTTCTAAAATAATAAAAATCAACTAAAGAAAGTTTTAAATTTTTATATTATTACTTATTATTTTCATATTTATACATCATTCATTTTTTAGCTTAACTTATAACAAAATAGAAGCCCCATTTCCTTAATTCCTCAGATTATGCAGGAGGTTACCATCATAGGTGGAGGTATTGCAGGTTTAGTAAGTGCCTTACAATTGGCCAAAGCCGGATTCAGCGTAAATGTAATTGAAAAGGGCTCTTATCCCTCTCATAAAGTATGTGGTGAATATATTTCCAATGAGGTCATAGGATTTTTGAAATCATTAGATGCCTACCCTGAACAATTAGCCCCTGTTGCAATCCGACATTTTCTTCTCACCTCCCTTAAAGGAAAAAGTGTGCGCATGCCCCTTGATTTAGGTGGTTTTGGCATAAGTCGATATGCTTTTGATTCTTTTTTATATAAAAAAGCACAAGAGGCCGGAGTCCGATTTATATTAAAAAACCAGGTCATTGGAATTCGCTTTTTAAATAACTCCTTTAGATTGACTCTCGCGAACGGGCATGATTTTGCCTCCCAAATTGTAATAGGTGCATTTGGGAAAAGGTCGAAATTGGATAAACAACTAGACAGGCCTTTTATTCAACACCGATCCCCATTTTTAGCTGTAAAATACCACATACATACCAAGCATCCTTCCGATACCATTGCTCTACACAATTTTGAAGGCGGATATTGTGGCATAAGCGAGGTTGAAAATGGAAAATTCAACCTTTGCTACTTGGGACGAAGGGAGCATCTAAAAAAATACAGAACCATAAATGAAATGGAAAACCGCATATTAAAACAGAATCCTTTTTTAAGAGATATTTTTGATACTGCCGAGTTTTTATTTCCCAAACCGCTGGTGATAAATGAGATTTCTTTTGGAACGAAAAGTCCAGTAGAAAATCATGTTTTAATGACGGGGGACAGTGCTGGACTTATCACTCCACTTTGTGGAAATGGAATTGCCCTAGCCATTCATTCAGCCAGGATTTTGGCTGAAACAATTATTCTTCATTATCGAAAATCTTTTTTTAATAGACAGGAAATGGAAAAAAACTATTCTAATCTATGGAATCAACATTTTTCCAGAAGATTATGGTATGGAAGGCAAATTCAAAGGCTATTTGGCTCCTATCTTTTAACGGAAAGCAGCATTGCCTTAACGGCATCCTTTCCCTTTATTGGTAAG
>NZ_SMMB01000693.1 GCF_009711365.1 Xanthovirga aplysinae
TTAAAGTACCAGATTGAGTGACATCATTTATATTATTAGAATTATTTCCTCCCGCACCGGTTTTGGATTGTATTGTCACCATGGAGTTTAAAGTGCCAGATTGAGTGAGATTAATTATGGAGTTAAAATTATTACCTGCTCCCGAAGCGGTGTTGGATTGTGTTGTCTCCAGGAAGTTTAAAGTACCAGCCTGATTGACATCCCCTAGGAGGTTAAAAGTATTAAATCCTCCCGTAGCGCTGTTGGTTTGTTTTGCCACCAAAAAGTTAAGGGTATTATTTTGAAAGATATCAAATACTCCGTTTAAATTATTACTAGTGTTGGCAGTTTGGTTTATTCCCAGGAAACTCAAAGTAGCAGTTTGATTGACATTTTGTATTTGATTTCCACCCGCAGAATTGGTGGTTTGGTTTATCCTTAAGAAACTTAAAGTACTAGTTTGGGTAACATCAGATATGGTGTTTCCACCTCCTGAGTTGTTGTTGATTTGGCTGATGTCTAGGAAGTTACTTAAACCAGATTGAGCAGCACTATTTATAAAATTGCTACCTCCATCATTGTTGGTTTGTGTTACAGTTGCCAAGTTAAAAGTACCCATTTGTGTGATTCCATCAAAGTCATTGGTGCCGTTGTCAACCTCCGTGGTATTAGTTTGGTTTATTTCCAGGGTGTTCCAAGTGCCACTTTGAGTGATGCCATTCACATCATTTGTACTAGGGGTATTCGTATCCTCAATATTATTATCTTGATTTATTTCTAATGAAACTAAATTACCACTTTGAATAAGCGCACCTACCCGATTATTGTTACCCCCACTATTAGAAGTAGTAATATTTTGAGATATTTCTAAATTATTTAGAACTCCATCTTGGCTCATTGTCGTTAAATCGGCTATAAAATTTCTATTAGCACCAAGATTTCCGGAAGCATCAACAGTTTGGTAAATAGATATTTTATTAAAGGTGCCACCTTGGCTTACATCCCCATTAAAAGTCCCTATTCTATTTTCATTAAAATCACTGAAAGAGGAAGAGATATTTTGATGCATGTTCATCCTATTAAAGCCCCCTTCCTGTCTTACCGTTCCACCAGAACCTATATAATTGAAATTTCCAACACCATTATCCGAAACACTCATAGTTTGGGACAATTTCATAGTATTCAAGATACCCTCTTGGCTTATCACGCCGTTAAAGCTACTTATAAAAGTAAAATTTCTATCACTAATATCCGAAGCATCCATAGTTTGTGTCATATCCAGCTTATTGAGGAAACCATCTTGCATAATGGTCCCCCCTGCACCAATAATGGTCGCAGCCGCAATAATATTATCATTAAGATCATCTGCGGCCATGTTGTCCTGATTTATGGTAATCCGATTTCTCACACCATTTTGGTTTATATTCGCTACAGAATTATCGCCCATAGTTAGTGCGCTTGCAGTTTGAGTGAGTCTTATAAGATCTAATATTCCATTCTGAGTGATATTAGTTGCTGTGTTAGTTCCATCTCCCTCCATTAATTGATTAAGAACAAAAAGATTGAACAAGCCGATCTGAGTAAGCATAATGGTATTGGTTCCCGGACCTACTGTTTCTGTTGTGCCAATAGCAAAGTTACCAAAGCCACTTTGGGTAACATTTTTAGTAATTGTTCCACCTCCCTCAATTGAATTAATGAGGTCGAAATTAAACTGTGCCCAAAGGCCTGTAGCCCCCAGCATCAGAAGACAAGAGAATAGTAGTTTTTTCATTGTTGTGGTTTTTAAATTGAATAAGGAAGGAATTGGAATTTAAGGCTTGATAACGACAATAGAAGCACCAATAAACACAATTTAGTAAGTCTTATATAAGCTTATTTCAGGTAGCAGTAAATATAAAATGGCAGTGGCGAGTCTCTTTAATCTAGTGGTCTTTATTTGTTTTTCAAGTAATGAAATAAGGTTGAAGAAAGAGGATGCCAGTATTTGTGTTAGAAGCAATTGAAGTTTGGTGGGTGGATTATAAAAGGATAGGGGGTATAGTTTTTTGTTTTCCCATACTAAATAATTGAAAAGGGTAAGTGGTCTTTGGAATATGTTTTGGATGGGTTAAATCTACTTTAATGGTCAGGGTCTTTTTTTACTTTTTTTTTAGGCAAGAATCTTTTGTGCAAGGCCAAAGCAGTGCCTAACAATACTGCGCTTAGGATTAAAACTGATTTTTTCATGAGAAAGAATTTTAAGGTTATTTTTTGATTAAAGTGGGAGAAACTTAGTTAGGGAAGAATGGTTTTATAAAAATAGAACACAATTTCATTAATCTTTAATAAATGCCTCTGAGTTCGATCAACCTTAAAAAAACCTCGATGACTGAAGGGGAAATTTCGATAAATTTCCCCTCCCAAAGGATTAATGGTAAAAAGAATTCTTCCACAAGCTGGAGGGTAAATAATATCACTTAGTTGGGAATTGGAAAAAAAATTTAAATAATTCCTTTAATCATTATTTTCAAATCGTTGAAAGGCATTATCTGATCTTTTTGCTTTTCGAATATAATCGCTATGTTCTAAAAGAACTTCTATTGCATTTTCACTGAAATCCCGGCCCCAAAATGCCCCTGCATTTATAATAAAGCCATCTACGGATTGATTCAAGATATAATCTTCCATGGTGGATTTTTTCTCCAGAGTCCATGTATATGTTTTTTTAATTCCCAATTCTTCATCCCGTAATATTGCGGCTTGTTTAAGGGAGTTTCTTAATGTTTCTGTGTCAGGAAGGGCAGCTGTGATCCCATTGCCGTACCAGTAATTCTCTACTTCGATTGTATTCAAAAAGTTGGCAACCTTTTTTGGTGAATTTTCAAAATCAATAGAAAGGCCTTCGAAAGTATTTAAACTATAAGCAATTTCTTCAAAAGCATTGGCATCTCCTAAAGCTGCAATAGAATAGATTACATTTAGATCTTCTGGCAAATAAGTATTGACTAAGGTTTTCAGGCTTAGTAGTTTCTTGGGGGTTTTAATATCAAAAATAACCAGGGCAAAGCTTTCTTCATGGATTTTGGCTACTACTTTGGCCTCTTTCAACCACTCACTTAATAGGGTGGTTTTGAATAAATCATGATTGACCCACCAAATATTATTCTTATCAAGCCATACATCGCATTCAATGGCATTTGTGCCATTTTCAATCGATAGGCTGATATCCTCTTTATCGTTGCAACGATGAGAAATTATATAAAACGGACGTTGGCTGTTTTCTTTTAAGTCAGGGGCAGACGTAAGAGATTGTAGGTCTGAAGACACCTCTGTAATGAACTGGTTTTCACAAGA
>NZ_SMMB01000421.1 GCF_009711365.1 Xanthovirga aplysinae
ATTCATCCTCTTCAATGAAACAACCCTGATTTCTCAAATCCCCTAGGGCCTTTTTTGATATTCTATGACAGTAGTCCTGGATATTTTCAGGCCCCCATTCTTTTATCTGCTCCAATGCCTTACTGAGCATAGGGACTAGAATAAAGTTAGCATTTTCTCCCACCGAATACCTACCTGCTTTTACACGGTATTTGTCAGTGTAATTTACCAAGGTGGAAAAATCCTCGCTTCCAGCACGGTTCAACCAACTATCTTCAATAGGCGTACCCTCATTAAATAAATCTCCATAATAAGCTAGGCCTATGGAATAAGGGCCTAACAACCACTTATATCCCGAACAAATTAAAGCATCGGGTTGGTATTCCTTAACAGAAAAGGGCAATGCTCCAACAGACTGGGTTCCATCAATTACTAACAATGCACCATTTTGACGGGTCTTCTCCCTAATCTCCTTTAAATTAAAAAGTGTCCCATCTGCCCAATGAACATGGCCCAGGGCTACCAAAGCAGTTTTTTCATTAATTCCTTCCAGAATGGCCTGATTCCAACTTATTCCTCTTTCTTTGGCTTGGGAATCTGCTTTAATAATTTTCAATTTAGCCTGATGATTTTTGGCTAAACGCATCCAGGGATAAACATTACTTGGAAATTGCCCTTCTAAAACAATAATTTCATCGCCAGTTTTCAATTTAA
This sequence comes from Xanthovirga aplysinae, assembly GCF_009711365.1. Lineage (GTDB taxonomy): Bacteria > Bacteroidota > Bacteroidia > Cytophagales > Cyclobacteriaceae > Xanthovirga > Xanthovirga aplysinae. Next base: position 694 of record NZ_SMMB01000421.1, read on the forward strand.
TATTTTTGGCCACGTTTGCAATCCCATAAGATACGGAAGGAATAAGCGCAATATTTCTATAATCTTTTGCCTGTATTAAATCCGCAAATTGCTTTTTCAATTTAGTTACTGGTTCAAAAAAGTCTTCCTCCCTAATTAAATAGGGTAAATTCTTAGAGGAAATGGCCTTCATTCCGGCTTCTTCCACGTCCTTTAGCTGAGGAGACATAAAGGCTGTATTCAAATAACAAACATCTGTCGGTAGTTTAAATTTGTGCAGTTGTGGTTTCAAGTCCTATTGCTGTTTTAGTTTAAACATTAAAATAAATATTTAACCAAATAACCTTGATAATCCTTCAATTTGAATCCCTTCAAAAAAATGTCAATGGTATTTAATCCTTTCTTAAAACTTCTGGAGCTAGACCATCAAGTTCACTACCCGTTAAGGCATTGACATTTTCCGTAATCTTATCTAAACTCCAATCCCACCATTTTAATTCCAGTAACTTTTCGATTTTTTCTTTTGTGAATCGTTTTTTAATATCTTTAGCTGGATTCCCTCCCACAATAGTATAAGGCTCTACATCTTTTACCACCGTTGAATTAGATCCTATAATAGCCCCATCTCCTATTTTAACCCCAGGCATGATGGTGGCATTATATCCAATCCAAACATCATTACCTATTTCGGTGTCTCCTTTTGTCGGATAAGCTTTTCCTTCCATTGCCTTATCCCACCCATTTCCAAATATGGCAAAGGGATAGGAGGATATAGATTCAGTCAAGTGATTGGCTCCATTCATGATAAAGGTAACTCCAGAAGCAATCATACAAAACTTTCCAAT
>NZ_SMMB01000968.1 GCF_009711365.1 Xanthovirga aplysinae
TTTTTTAAAAGAATCTCAAGTTGGTGCTGTTGGAGTCAAAATGCTTGGAAAGAAAAAGGAATATAGGCAATCTGCAGGTTATTTCCCCTCTCCAAAAAGATTAGTAAAGCTGAGTAATCTTTATAAAAATGATGAAGGCTTTAAAGATGGCACAATGAAAGAAAATGAATTTAATGTGGATTGGGTAGAAGGGTCATTTCTTTTAACTAGGCGACTTTTTTGGGATAAAGTGGGAGGACTAGATGAAGACCTTTTTATGTACGGTGAGGACCTTGACTTTTGCAAAAAGTTAAAAACTAGATTTAATTTAAAGACAATTTATTTTCCCTGCATCCAATATGTTCATTATGGTGGATATGGTGCTGCAAGATACCCAATGATTATTAATGGGTTTAGAAGATATATAGAAAAGTACGAAACCAATAGACAAAAAGTATTTTGCAGTATAGCACTAAATATTAATATAATTTTGTCTGGTATTAAATTATTTTTTATTGAAAATAAGGGAAGCCTTAAGCAATTGCGTGAAAGAATGAGTTTACTGAATTTTTAAATAAAGGTTAAGGATGATAAAAGGAATTTTTAGTTTTTTTTTAAAAAAATTTAACAAAGACTATTCGCTTTCAAAGGAATTGCCTCAAAAATTGTTGCTTAGGGTTATTTTTACTCGTGGAATAATGTTTCTTAGGAGTATTATAAAGATTAATCGATATTGGGTGTTTCTTGGTAGAAGTGTTGGTATTTATAATCTAAAAAATATTGAGTTTGGTAAGGGAGTAACCATTGGAAAGTTTTGTGAAATTGATGGGTATTCCAAAAAAAAGATATTTTTTGGTGAATCTTCTAAGTTAGGGGACTATACAAAACTAAGTGTTACTAGCCATTTGTCCAAATTAGGAAAAGGCTTTTGTATTGGCAGAAATAGTGGTATTGGTGAATTCTCGTTTATTGGTGCTAGTGGCGGAGTGGAGATAGGTGATGATGTAATAATGGGACAATATATCAGCTTTCACTCTGAGAATCATAATTTTCAAAATAAAGATGTTTTAATTAGGGAACAGGGTGTAACATCTCAGGGAATAAAGATTGGGAATGATGTTTGGGTTGGAGCTAAAGTAACTTTTTTGGATGGAGCCGAAGTGGGTGATCATTCGGTAGTAGCCGCAGGAGCTGTAGTTAAAGATAAATTCCCTTCTAACTGTGTTATTGGAGGGGTACCTGCGAAAGTTATTCGATTTTTGTGAATTTTTTAATTTGTATAATAAATTTAATATTTTGATGCTGAAGGGAATGAAGGTAAATAGCGATAAACTTGGAAAAGTAGTCTTTTTGCTATTTATTGGTTTTACTTCCTTAATTAATTCTCCTGGTTTAAGCACTGCTCTTTCTTTTTCGGGAATTTTGTTTTTCATTTTAATCTATCGGTTGAGAATTGAAAAGAGAATAATTGGTTTTACGTTGCCATTTATTTTTATTTTTCTTTTGGGAATATTTAGTGCTTTTTTCTCTATTAATAATTTTTATGATGTAATTAAGGATATTTGGTATTTTCTTAAGCCTATAATTTATCTTGTTTTTGGTTATTTAATATTTAAAAAACAGGATGATTTTAGATTTTTATACAAATCTATAACAATTTTCGCTTTTGTTTTTTCTATTATTCACCTTAGCAAACTTCTTTCCCTTGATTTTTCCTCACTTAAGTTAGATAGAATAAGGCAGGAAGCCGGAAGTTCAAATGTATTTGAATTCCTTTCTTTAATGATATTTATTGGGTCATATAAAGTTAAATCTTTGCGTCCTTTTAAAAGTAGGATGCTAAGGCTTCTTATTTTTTCTACCATTTCAATTTCTTTGTTCTTTTATTTTTCCAGGACGGTAATGGGAGGACTTTTTTTGTCTTTCCTTGTATTTAAAGGCTATCTTAAATTCTCAAAAAAGAAACTGATTTATTTTTTGTTATTATCTGTATCAGTGGTTATTCTTTTTTCAACTCTCTCCTCCTTTGATTTTAAGGAAGGTTCTTATATTTATAAGGTAATGAACATTCCAAAGGAGTTTGCACTGCGCACAGATTATAAAACACAATCAGAAATTAATCAAAACTGGAGAGGCTATGAAGCTGGAAGAGCTATCCTCGGATTAAAAGAAAAAGGATTCCTCTCTATATTATTTGGAAATGGTTTTGGGGCCCTAATAGATCTAGGTTTGGAAATGTCTTTAGGAGGGGAAATGCATCAATATATTCCTATTTTACATAACGGTTATATTTATCTTATGTTTAAGACAGGTCTATTGGGGCTACTATTTTATGTATTTGGTTTAATTCGACTTTATTTTTTTTATACAAAAGGGAGTTTTGGAGAAAGGTCCGTTTTTTTCAAGTATCTAGTTTCAGCAGTTTCTCTCTATTTTATATTTAGCACTTTAGCAATAACTGGGGTTTATAATAAAGGAGATATTTTAACATTTTTTTTAGGGGCATTTATTGCTTTTTATTATAGGGAAAGGGGAAAGTATGTATTGGCGTAAGATTGATAAGGTAGCAGATAGAATTTTTGTTTTTTTATTAATGCTAAACGCAGCAAGTATATGCTGGCCTAGATTAATTAATAATGTGTTTATCATCCTCTTGGTTTTGAATTGGTTATTATTACCAAATTTAAAAGATCGAATCCATAAATGTTTTGTTGATAGAAAGATTTTATTTTTCATAGGTTTTTTTGCTCTTTATTTCATTTCATTTTTATATGCTAATGATGTTAGCAAAGGCTTATCTCAAGTGGAAAAACGTTTGTCTTATTTAGTTTTTCCAATAATTCTGGGGACAGTTCAATTAAAAGATAAAGAAATAAAAAAAATCCTTTTTGGCTTCGTTTTATCTTATCTCCTTACATCTGCTTTCTTACTTATATATGGGGTGATGAACTTTTTGGAACAAGGAAATTATGAGGTGTTCTTTTACAAGAACTTGACAAGCCTAGTACGAGTTCATGTGGTTTATTATGCAATGTATGGGATTTTTTGCATTGGAATTTTAACCTATCTTTTTGGAAGAAAATGGGGAAACCTTAGTTCTTCCCAAAGAATAATTCTGTTAGCAGCTTATTTATTTTGTGTTTTTATCATAGTACTTTGTGCTTCAAAAATGATGATAACTATAGGTATGCTAATGCTGAGCGCCTCAATATATTATTCATTTAATAATCAAATCAATTTTAGATTATTAGCTGGTGGGATTGTTTCAATTTTGCTAGTTGTATTGCTTTCTTTTCAATTTAATGTAGTAAAGCAAAGGTTTTCCGACCTCCTTGATACAGATTTCTCAGTTCTTCGGAAGGAAAGACTAAAAGATTTGAAGGGGCCGAGAGATCCCGAAAAGCATGTGACGATTGCGGATCCAATTAATGGGTTAAATCTACGTTTACTTTTATGGAAAATTGGTTTGGAAAGTATAATTCAGGATAATCACATATTTATGGGGGTTGGACCAGCAGATTATCAAGGTTATTTAAATCAGCAATATATCGAGTATAATTTAGACAGAAGAACGCTTTTAGGGTATGATCAACATAATCAGTACATGGCAACGTTGGTTAGTTTGGGAGTGGTAGGATTAGCCTACCTATTATTATTGTTCATCCTGTCAGTTAGAAAGGCATTTAGTACTAAAAATTTAATGTATTTTATTTTTTTAACAACTTTTATGCTGGGTTGTATTTCGGAATCAATGTTATTGTTGAATAAAGGTATTGTCTATTTTACATTTTTTAATTGTCTATTATTTTTCTCCTTGGAAAATTTCAGCCTACTAAAACCAGAAGTTAGAAATGAAAAAAGATAAGTATGTTTGTGTTCACTTATTAAATGATTTTAGTGGTTCTCCGAATGTTTTGAAGCAAGCCATTAAAGTGATGCAGCAAAATGGTTTTGAGGTCGATGTTTTTACAAGTAGAGATACTGTTGGATTTTTGTCGGATTTAAATGGGGTCAGTTATCAGTTTATTTCGTATAAAAATGAGAAAAATAAATTTTTAACCTTATTTAATTATTTGAAATTCCAAGTTTTTTTGTTTTTTCACATATTGATAAAATACAGAAATGTTAAGAATGTTTCGTTTCTAATCAATACTGTTCACCCATTTGGGGCGGCTTTGGCGGGTAGACTTTTAAGAAAAAAGGTTGTTTATTATATTCATGAGACATTGATAAAACCTGATCTTTTAAAGAAGTTTTTATTTTTTATAGTTCGATTAACCAGCTCGGTTAATATTTTTGTGTCAAAATATTTAAAACAAGAGGAAGGCTTTAAGGGAAGTAATAATCATGTTATTTATAATACACTCGATAAAGATTTTTGGGAAAAAGCTCTAAAAAGCACCGGCCATGGTAGAGGTGAGATATTTAATATTGTTTTTTTGGGCTCCAATAAAGCATATAAAGGGGTTGATACATTTTTTTCACTAGCTAAGCGATTGACAAATCATCGGGATATTCATTTTCTTGTTATGCTTAATGCTCCAAGGGAGGAGATAGATTTATTGCGAAAACAATTTGTTGAACAGAGGAATCTTACGATTTTTGATAGCTCAAATGATGTCCATGATTTATACAAATCCGCTTCTATAGTTTTAAATTTGTCTAAACCTGATTTATGGATTGAGACATTTGGACTTACTCTATTAGAGGCTTTTTCATATGGAGTACCAGTTATTTCCCCTAATATTGGGGGGCCCCTTGAAGTGGTAGATCATGGGATGAATGGATATTGTATAGATGTAACAAATATTGAAGAAGTTATTGAACATATTTTAAATCTTAAGAATGAAAAGGATAAATATTTGACATTTTCAAACAATGCATTTGAGAAATCTAAATTGTTTCAGTATAGGATGTATGAGAAAAGAATAAAAAAAATTCTTTTTTAAGAAGGTTTATTTTTTTAAGGAAATAAAAATATTGTATTGAAAAAGAAAAAAGTGGCAATTATTGGAACTGTTGGAATTCCAGCTAAGTATGGAGGGTTTGAAACTTTAGTAGAACACTTAACAAAGGTTCTTTCAAATAATATTGACTTTACAGTTTATTGTAGTAGTAAAGCATATGCCAAAAAATCTATGTTTTACCAGGGTGCAAAACTTGTTTATTTGCCATTTGATGCAAATGGTAAAGAAAGTTTGCTTTATGATGCAATTTCGGTGGTCCATGCATTAAAAAGTGCAAATGTTTTATTGCTTCTTGGGGTAGGGGGTGGGATAATGCTACCTTTTGTAAAGTTGTTTACAAGAAAAAAAGTTCTGGTTAATATTGACGGCCTGGAATGGAAAAGAGATAAATGGGGAAAAAAAACGAAGTGGCTATTAAAATCTTTGGAGAAGTTATGCGTCCAATTTTCGGATATTGTAATTGTTGATAATAAAGCTATTCAAGAATATGTATCCGTTGAATATAAATTAGACAGTAAATTAATTGAATATGGCGGTGACCATACCTTCAGAGAGGCTCCGGCGAACTCTTTATTGCAGAATTATGGAATAGCTAAAAGCCCTTATGCTTTTTCAGTTTGCAGGATAGAACCTGAAAATAATATAGAGATTATCTTAAAAGCATTCTCTAATTCCAATATTCCTTTATTATTTGTTGGAAATTGGGGGATTAATGAATATGGAAGAAAACTCAAAGGAATTTACAAGGGGTATAAAAATTTATTTCTTTTGGATCCAATTTATGATCAAAATAAGCTAAATCAATTAAGAAGTAACGCTAGTTTATATATTCACGGTCATAGTGCAGGAGGTACCAATCCCTCCTTAGTAGAAGCTATGACTTTGGAGTTACCGGTTATTTGTTGGGATGTTGCTTATAACCGTTATACTACAGGAAATAAAGCTATCTATTTTCATAGCCATGAGGATTTAAGGAAAAAGGTTGGAGATTTGTTTTAT
>NZ_SMMB01000229.1 GCF_009711365.1 Xanthovirga aplysinae
TTCAATTGTTAGCGATTTTGATCGGGCTTGTTTTATGTGGAGGTCCGATTATTTTTTGGTATTTACTTTTGCATTCATCAAATAAGAAGGATGGGAAAGAATTCCAAAAGAGCCCCCCTTCAACAATAAAATTCAAAAGACCACATAGGAGCGCCGAAAGCTGCTTTAATCAATATTTTTTGAAGGAAAATAATAAGCAATCCGATTAGAGTTGGTGCTATTACCCAAAAATTCTCCCAATAAGATGTGATGAAGTAGGACTCATTGATTTGGGTACAGAGATGCTTTCTGCTAGATTCCCTCAAGTGAGTTTCTCCTAGATAGTGGAGGTAAGGAATAATGGAAAATGCTTGATTAATATAGGGGCCGACTCTTGTAGAAACTGGGCAAGTCTTTCAATTCCTTATCAACATCTGTATAGGTTTTTTTGCTCATTTGCATTCTGATCTTTTTAATGATTTTGATACACATTTTGAAGTCCTTCAGCCAATGAGAGAAGCTTATCAATGACCTTTTAATAGGATCAAGATCTAAGGAATTGGAATGTAAGAATTTTTGAATGTTGGTAAGGGAAGTAATTGTAAATAAAGCTTTCTGGCCTACTCGTTTACTTTCAAAATTCAAGCAGAAAGAAACTGTTCACCAGTCATTGCTATCCAAATTTTTAGAGCAAGAAAGGCAAGAGATTTCTGATGTTTTAAAATGTCAGACTGAGTCTTTTAAAATGAAAAATGAGTTAAATCTAAAGGATAAACACAGTCTTTAGCTTGTCCTGGAG
>NZ_SMMB01000948.1 GCF_009711365.1 Xanthovirga aplysinae
AAAAATAGGGGGTGGAAGGAATTTTTAAGCAATGGATTTTTGGTGTAGAATGTGATTAACAATATTTATGAGACTGGGGCTTTTTGGAAATTCCCTTTAATAACTATAGGGATACGGGAAATAGATTAAGTTTATAGGGGGGGTAAGAAAAGAAGGCTGTCTAAATTTTTAGACAGCCTTCTTTTTTTAATTTATACCTTTTAAGAATCGATCCCAGCGGATCTTGTTCAGAAAACTTCCATTAGGGTCAATGGAGAGCCAAATAAATGCCGCCTTTCCGACAATGTGGTCTTCCGGAACAAAACCCCAATAACGGGAGTCTTCGGAGTTGTGTCTGTTGTCTCCCATCATAAAGTAGTAATTCTGCTTAAATGTATATTGGGAAACTTGTTTGCCGTCAATGAATAATTTATTGTTTTTTACTTCTACCTTATCGTTTCCTTCGTAATTTCTAATGGTAGATTGGTAAGTGATTAAGTTTTTTTCATTTATTTCAATGGTTTCTCCTTTTTTGGGAATTGCCAAAGGACCGAAGAAATCTGCGTTCCAGGGAAAGTATTTAGAGTTAGGGAAAATCTCTTGCTCAGCCGTCCCCTCAGGCCTAACCAATTCAATGATGTTCTGTACGAAAGGGAGTTTTTTTAGCTCCTCAATGGTTTCAGGTTTTGCTCCTCTGATAACGTAACCTTCATTTCGTATGGAATAGTCCCAGATACCATAATCTCTGAATACCCTATCCCTAACTTTTTGATCGGTTTGAAGTAGGTAGCTAAATTCCATTTCACTTGGGTTTTCCATTGGCTTCCCGTTGACATAGACTTGGGTGTTGATCACTTGTATAGTGTCTCCAGGGACTCCAACACACCTTTTGATGTAATTGGTTTTTAAATCTACGGGGTGTTCCAATTCCGGAGGGTAATTAAAAACGACCACATCTCCTCTTTTGACCTCACTAAGACCTGGTAAACGAAATTGCGGAAGTTGAATCCAGTCGAGGTAGGAAGGGATATTCGTTCCCCATATTTTTTGATGGGTCAAGGGGACCTGTAATGGCGTTTTTGGGGTTCTTGCACCGTATTGCACTTTGCTCACAAACAAGAAATCCCCTACTAAAAGGGAATTTTCCATGGATTGGGTTGGAATTGTAAACGCCTCTAAAAGCAACCATCGAATGATTGTTGCAGCTATTACCGCAAATACAATGGCGTCCGTCCATTCTCTAAGTGGCGATTTTTTCTTTTTTTCTTTTTTATTTCTTTTTACAAGATTAAGTCCCATGATAAATTGTTAGTATTTCTTTTAAAATTAGCTAAAAAGCACCTTTTGAGAAATTTTTTTGATGAATTCGAGCTAAAAATATTTTAAATGGAAAAGGATTTTTAAAGTTTTAGGAAATCATTCATTCCTAAAATTCCTTTTTTATCTGCAGCCCATTCGGCAGCTAAAACCGCTCCTAAAGCAAATCCCTGTCTTCCATGGGCAGTATGTTTTATTTCTATGTCATCAATCCCTGAAGTGTAAGTAATTGTGTGGGTTCCTGGTACTTCTCCTTCTCTTACATCCTGAATCTCGATAGCTGAAGTATCTTTTGATGGGGCGAGTTCCCATTTATTTTTTCTTTCCAATTGACCCATAATTCCTTCGGCTAACGTTATGGCAGTTCCACTCGGAGAATCTTTTTTATGGATATGGTGGATCTCCTCCATTTTTACATCGTAAGCAGGTTGGGGGTCCATCATTTGGGCCAACAACTTGTTTAGTTTAAAGAAAATATTCACTCCAATACTAAAATTAGAAGCATAAAAAAACATGCCGTTTTTTTGTTGACAAAGGTTTTCTATTTCGGAACGTTTTTCTAGCCATCCCGTTGTTCCGCTAACTACAGGGATTTGATTTTCTAGGCAAAATTTAATATTAGCATATGCTGCCTCAGGTTGACTGAATTCAATTGCGATATCCACCTTTTGAGGGTCTATGGTAGCTAAATTTTCTTTGCTGTCTGCATCAATTATATAACTGATATTATGACCTCTTTGCTGAGCAATTCCTTCAATGGTTTTGCCCATTTTGCCATAACCTAATATTAGAATATTCATTATTAATGGTAAAAGCTAAACTGTTTCTTTAATTAAATTTTGTGGTGAAAAAAAACTCTAGTTTAAATGAAATTTAAGGAAAATACCTGCGGTTAAATCACTATTACCTACATTTAAAACTGCAGGCTGCATGCCTAATACATCCTTGTACAACTTAAATTCTTGTAAATTGGCATCCACATTGGCATCTACAATATTTAGTAAGTATAAAAATCCTGCTGAAATAATTAATAAATCCCGGTTTCTTCTATAGTGTTTTACATGTCTTTTCAGGTTATCCTCATCAAAACCAGGGACAGTACCGGGGTTATTAGGGTCTGAACTATAAGTTTCCAACCCCTGTCTAAAATAATGATAATTCTCATTGTTCATCCATATAAAATACCCAATTCCAGCAGCTCCTGCATAAATAATAGGTATTTTCCAATAACTTTTATTATAGGCCTGTCCTAATCCCGGCAAAAGTGCAGAATACAAGGCGGCTTTTTTAGAGTTGGGAAGCTTTCCTATATGGATAGTTTTATTATTGTCATTTCTTGATTCCTGATATTTTTTTTCTTTTTCCTGAGCCCGAAGGGGGATATAAGATATAAAGAAAAGAACAGGAACCAGGGATGCATATAAAATAAGTTTTTGCTCGAGATAAACGATTATAATTTTATGAATTCTATTCAAGTTTTTTTCTGATAAAAATGGGATTTCAATTTTTCCTGTGTCTTGTTTATAATTAAATGGTTTCTTTAAAATTAATGTTGACATAGGTCCCTAGTTTAAATGGAAACTCAGTGTAATTCCTGCTGTTGGATCACTATTTCCTACATTTAGGACTGCTGGTTTCATGCCTAAAACATCTTTGTACAATTTAAATTCCTGTAAATTGGCATCGACACTGGCATCTACAATATTTAGTAAGTATAAAAATCCTGCTGAAATAATTAATAAATCCCGGTTTCTTCTATAGTATTTTACCCTTCTTTCCAGTCCAGCCTCATCTAAATTTGGGAAAGTATTGGCAGTAGGATCATCAGGGTCATAGGTTAATAATCCCTGTTTATATTTTTGATAATTGTCATTGTTCCACCAAATAAAATACCCAATTCCAGCAGCTCCTGCATAGATTATAGGTATTTTCCAATAACTTTTATTATACGCCTGGCCTAATCCGGGAAGCAAAGCAGAATACAAAGCTGCCTTTTTGGGGTCAGGCAGTTTTTGTCTCATGATTGTTTCGTTATTGACATTCTTTGATTCCTGTGCTCGAATTGGGAAGTAGCAAAAAGTCAGTAGTGTAGCAATCAGTGCTATAAAAAAAATACGTTTTTGCATGAATTAAACGTCTAGAATTTCAAGTATTCTATTTAGGTCTTCAATGGACAGAAATGGAATTTTAATTTCCCCTTTGTTTTGTTTGTTGTGGTTAATTTTCACTTTTGTTCCAAAATGAGAAGATAATCTTCCCTGAAGTTGTATAACCTCCGAAGAGGGTTTGTAGTTTTGTTTTTCTCCCTTTTTTTGAACATTTTCTGTAAGAATTCCTCTTACTAGTGATTCTACCTTACGAACAGAAAGACCTTCATCTATAATTTTTTGAAAAATGGCAAGTTGCATTTCAACGTTTTCTACATTGATGAGTGCTCTTGCATGTCCCATACTGATTTTATTTTCTTTTATTCCCAATTGTATAGCGGGAGGAAGTTTTAAAAGTCTTAGGTAGTTATTAACGGTGGCTCTTTTTTTTCCGACACGTTCACCTAAATCTTCTTGTTTAAGGTTACACTCTGAAATTAAACGTTGATATGATAAAGCTATTTCAATAGCATTAAGATTTTCTCGTTGAATGTTTTCAATTAAGGCCATTTCCAGCATTTGCTGGTCATTTGCTTTCCTAATGTAAGCAGGAATATTCTCCATTCCCGCCTGTTGGCTGGCTTGTAACCTTCTTTCCCCTGAAATTAATTGGTATTTGCCACTTTCGATCTTTCGTACCGTGATGGGTTGTATGATGCCTTGTAATCGAATAGATTCTGATAGCTCTTCAAGAGCCTCTTCATTAAAAATGGTCCTGGGTTGGAAAGGGTTTACTTCTATCAGGTCTAATGGGATTTTACCTATTTCTGTATTATCTGTTTTGTTTTCACTATGCTCTAAGGCTGTTGAATCCTGTAAAATTGCTCCCAACCCTCTACCAAGTGCATTCTTTCTTTTTGTTGGTTTCTGTCCCTTCATTCAGTTTTGAGTTCTGCTACAGGTCTCTCTAAAATAAATAAGAGCAAATGTGCGAGAACTTTTGCTCATATTTATCTGTGATTGTTCCCGCTAAATGATTTATACTACGCTATTTTTTTCTAAAATTTCTCTGGCTAGGTTAAGGTAACTGATAGCTCCCTTACTTTCTGCGTCATGGGCAATACAAGGAATTCCAAAACTAGGTGATTCACTTAGTTTGATGTTTCGAGGAATCAGTGTGTCGAAAACTATTGATTTAAAGTGGGTATTGATTTCCTCTACAATTTGATTGGAAAGCCTTAGCCTCACATCATACATTGTGAGCAATATGCCCTCAATAGTCAATCTGGTATTTAAACGAGACTGAATAATTTTAATTGTATTTAATAGCTTACCTAACCCTTCCAGTGCAAAATACTCGCATTGTACCGGTATAATTACAGAATCGGCAGCGGTTAAGGCATTAATGGTAATTAATCCTAAAGAAGGAGAACAGTCAATTAGAATAAAATCGTAGTCTTCCTTAATTTCGGTAACTACCGCTTTCATTTTTTCTTCCCGATTTTCCAAGTCTACCATTTCAATCTCGGCACCTACTAAATCAATGTGGGAAGGTAATACTGACAAGTAATCAATATCAGTAGAAATAATGGCCTTCTTTACTTCCGCATTACCAATCATGCATTCGTAAATACTGTTTTCTACTTCGTGAGGGTCAGTGCCGAGCCCAGATGTAGTATTAGCCTGAGGATCTGCATCAATTACCAGGGTTTTAAATTCCAAGGCAGCAAGTGATGCTGCCAGGTTTATGGCCGTTGTGGTTTTCCCTACTCCCCCTTTTTGATTCGCAATTGCAATTATCTTGCCCATGAATACTATTTAAAGATTAAGCTCTGCACCAATTTTTAATAAAAGTAATTCTTTTCCGGCTTTTTGGGCCAAATTTTTCACATGGTCGTGATCTATTTTGATGTATGGAAAAGTATCATAGTGCATGGCTATTATTTTTTTTGCTCCTACATAAGAAGCACATTTGAGAGCATCCTCTATTCCCATGGTGAAAATATCTCCAATGGGTAAAAAAGCAAAATCTACATTAAAATCCTCCTTGATTTGCTTCATATCCTGATGGAGGGCAGTGTCTCCGGCAAAGTAAAAAGTTTTACCGTCTGCTTTGACGACAAAACCAGCAGGATTTCCTCCATGGCTTCCATCTGGTAAAGAACTCGAGTGAATGGCATTTACCATTTTGACGGCACCAAAATCAAGTTTCCAAGTCCCTCCATGATTCATGGGGTAATATTTTTCGATTCCCTTCTTATTGAACCAATTGACGATTTCAAAATTGGATATGACCGATGCATGTTCATTATTTTGATAAATACGATCAACATCAGCCACATGATCTT
>NZ_SMMB01000400.1 GCF_009711365.1 Xanthovirga aplysinae
GAAATTCCAGAGGGGAAATCAACCTTTAGAGTCTGAAGTGTCTGTTTTTGTAAATCCCGAAAAACGCTTTCAGAAGTTTATGGGAATTGGTGGTGCTATTACCGATGCTAGTGCCGAAGTATTTGCTAAGTTACCAGAGGAAAAGCAGGTGGAGCTATTGAAAGCTTATTATGACCAGGAAAAAGGGATTGGTTACTCTTTAGCTCGAACTACTATTCATAGTGCCGACTTTAGTAGTGGGAGTTACACTTATATTGATGAGGGTGACAAAGACCTGAAAACTTTTAGTATTGATCACGATAAAGAATTTCGTATCCCTTTAATTAAAAAAGCGATAGCTGCAGCGGGTGGTGAATTGCTATTGTATGCGAGTCCTTGGAGTCCTCCTGCTTTTATGAAAAGCAACAACAATATGTTGGAGGGAGGTAAACTTTTACCAGAGTACTATGATACCTGGGCAAAGTATTTTTCAAAATTTATTAAAGCTTATGAAGAAGAAGGGATGCCTGTTTGGGGAGTAACCATACAGAATGAGCCAATGGCTGTGCAGCGTTGGGAATCCTGTATTTTTACAGCAGAAGAAGAAAGGGATTTTCTTAAGAATCATTTGGGTCCTATTTTGGAGAAAGAAGGGCTAGGTAATAAAAAAATTGTGGTGTGGGATCATAATCGTGATTTGATCACCCAACGTGCAAACACTATTTTTTCTGACCTGGAAGCAGCTAAATATGCGTGGGGAATAGGTTTTCACTGGTATGAGACTTGGGCAGGAGGTGAGCCTATGTTCGATAACTTGGATAATGTAAAAGAGTCATTTCCTTCTAAAAACTTATTGTTTACAGAGGGTTGTGCAGAAAGTTTTGACCCAAACCATTATGAGTACTGGCCAAATGCTGAAAAATATGGTCGTTCCATGATCAATGATTTTAATAAGGGTACAGTGGGGTGGACCGATTGGAACATCTTGTTGGATGAAAAAGGAGGCCCAAATCATGTTGGGAATTTTTGTTTTGCTCCTGTGCATGCTGATACACGAACAGGTGAATTGATTTATACACCTTCCTATTACTACATTGGTCACTTTTCCAAATTTATTCGGCCAAATGCTCAAAGAGTTAGTACAACAAGTAGTAGAAGTCATTTGTTAAGTACATCATTTATTAATGAAAATGAAGAAATGGTGACCGTGGTAATGAATCAAAGTGAAGGAAATATTGACTACAATTTGTTTGTAGGTTCGGAAAAAGCAGAGGTGACCATTCCTGCCCATTCTATCCAGACTTTATTGTATTAAGGATTATTTCTCATTAATTGATAAAAGAGTTAAAACCATTTTTTTGGTTTTAACTCTTTTCAAAAGTTCTTCTCTTTTTATTGCTCGCCTCACTACTTTTCTCCACTATCGGCTTGATTTATTT
>NZ_SMMB01001206.1 GCF_009711365.1 Xanthovirga aplysinae
TAAAGGACAATATATACTTTATAAAAGTAATTACTATATGAAGGAGAAAGCTTACAACTTTCAAGAAGGAGAAGTTTTACTAATTGATAAGCCCTATACTTGGACTTCATTTGATGTGGTTAAAAAAATCAGAAATAACATCAAAATTAAAAAAGTTGGGCATGCCGGGACTTTGGATCCGCTGGCAACGGGTCTTCTGATTCTTTGTACAGGAAAAATGACCAAACAAATTGATAATTTTCAAGCACAGGAAAAGGAATACACAGGAAAAATGATAATTGGGAAAACTACCCCTTCTGTGGATCTGGAGACTGAGGTGGACAGCGAAAAGGATATTAGCCACCTTAAAGTGGAAGATTTGCAAAACCAAATCTCGCAATTCCAGGGAGTAATTCAACAAATTCCACCTATCTATTCTGCAGTAAAAGTAAATGGAAAAAGGGTTTATAAACATGCCAGAAAAGGGGAAGTGGTCGAAATAGACCCTAGAGAGGTAAACATCAAACTGTTCGAGTTGACTGACATTTCTCTTCCGGAGGTTAGTTTTAGGGTAATTTGCTCAAAAGGAACTTATATTCGAAGCCTGGTCCGAGATTTTGGAGAAGCGCTGGGAACAGGAGCTTATTTATCAGAATTAAGAAGAACTAGAATAGGGAACTTTACAATAGATCAAGCTCTAAATTTAGAGGGTTTTATTCAATCAATTCAGAGTAGCAAATCAACTTATGAAAATATACCACAGTATTGAAGAATTTCATAAACTAACTTATGCAGTAGTCACTAGTGGTACTTTTGACGGGGTCCACTTCGGGCACCAAAAGATATTAAAACGACTGACAGAAGCGGCCAAAAAAAACCACGGGGAATCAGTTCTGATTACCTTTTGGCCTCATCCTCGTATGGTTTTACAACCCAATGACCAATCATTAAAACTGCTTTCTACTTTTGAGGAAAAAGCTGATTTATTGAAAAAACAAGGAATCGATCACCTGATTAAAATCCCTTTTACTAAAGAATTTTCCCAAATGAGTAGTGAGGATTTTATTCGGAAAATATTAGTAGACAAAATTGGGACCAAGCGCTTAATTATTGGCTATGACCATCGATTTGGCAAAAACCGGGAAGGCGGCTTCGAGCATTTAAAAGCCAACGCACCAGCCTACGGCTTTGAGGTAGAGGAAATTCCCCGCCAGGATGTAGACCACATGGCAGTAAGTTCTACCAAAATAAGAAATGCTTTGGCCACAGGAAATGTTGGCCTGGCAAATCGATATTTAGGTTCTCCCTATAGCATTGAAGGGAAAGTTATTGAAGGAGAAAGAATTGGGAGGTTAATAAAATTCCCCACTGCAAATTTGTGCATTGAGCAGGATTATAAATTAATCCCAGCAGATGGTGTATATGCCGTAACCGTGAAGTACGAGGGCTTAACCTACAAGGGCATGCTAAACATTGGAAACCGCCCCACAGTTAGTGGCCAGGCAAGAAGTATAGAGGTTCATATTTTCAATTTTAACCAGAATATTTACAAAAAGAAGATCAGGGTTCATTTTATTGAGAGAATACGGGATGAAAAAAAATTTAACAGCCTGGAAGAACTCAAAAAACAACTTCAGAAAGACAAGGAAATAGCAGACAATATTCTTAATTTATAGTCAAATTGCATATACATTAAAACTTTTAACGTTAGCGTATGATTAATAAAGTAGTTGAAAGTGCTGATAAGGCAGTCTTTGATATTCCTGACAATGCTACTCTAATGTTAGGTGGGTTTGGCCTTTGTGGCATACCTGAAAACAGCATCAAAGCCTTACTAAAAAAAGGAATACATGGGCTTACTTGTATCTCCAATAATGCAGGAGTAGATGATTTTGGAATAGGGCTAATGCTTCAAACCCGACAAGTAAAAAAGATGATTTCTTCTTATGTAGGGGAAAATGCCGAATTTGAAAGACAACTCCTATCTGGGGAATTGGAAGTGGATCTCATTCCTCAGGGAACGCTCTCCGAACGAATTAGGGCCGGAGGTGCAGGAATTCCAGCCTTCTTCACTCCTGCAGGTTATGGAACTGAAATTGCAGAAGGGAAAGAAGTAAGGGAATTCGATGGAAAAAACTATCTACTGGAATCCTGGTTAAGGGCTGATTTTTCTCTTGTCAAAGCCTGGAAAGGAGACACTGCAGGGAACTTAATTTACAAAGGGACAGCACGTAATTTTAATCCAATGATGGCCGCGGCGGGAAAAATCACCATTGCCGAAGTGGAAGAACTGGTTCCTGCTGGGGAATTAGATCCTAACCAAATCCACACCCCGGGCATCTATGTTCAACGAATTTTTAAAGGACAGGATTACGAAAAAAGAATTGAACAACGCACAACCCGTCTTTAACTATTTCACTTAAATGCTTAATGCTATGGCTTTAGATAAAATTGGAATTGCCAAAAGAATCGCTCAGGAAATTAAGGACGGTTCATACATTAATTTGGGCATTGGAATTCCCACCCTGGTAGCAAATTTCATCCCTAAAAATATAGAGGTAGTATTGCAATCCGAAAATGGTCTTTTAGGCATTGGTCCTTTTCCACACGAAGAGGAAGTGGACGCAGACTTGATCAATGCAGGAAAACAAACCGTTACTATGCAGCCTGGTTCTTCACTTTTCAATTCAGCTGAAAGTTTTGCCATGATTCGCGGAGGCCATGTGGACCTTACTATTTTGGGAGCTATGGAAGTATCCGAAAATGGTGATATTGCTAATTGGAAGATCCCTGGTAAAATGGTAAAAGGAATGGGTGGGGCCATGGATTTGGTAGCTTCTGCAGATCACATCATCGTGGCCATGCAGCACAAGAGCCGAAGTGGGCAATCCAAACTTTTAAAAAACTGCACCCTACCAATTACAGGTATTAAATGTGTAAAGAAAATCGTAACAGATTTGGCTGTTTTGGATATTCTTCCTGAAGGCGGATTTAAATTATTGGAGAGAGCTCCAGGCGTTTCTGTCGATGAAATAAAAAACGCCACCGAAGGGAAACTCATAATTGAAGGAGAGATCCCGGAAATGAAATTAGAAGTGGCTAAAGTTTAAAATTGAAAAAGAGAACAGATGATTTCACTTTCAGAAATTCTCTCGCAGGACATTAAATAAAGGGACAAGGATTTGGCAAGTCAAGCTTCTTCCATAGGGCTATTTTTTCCTGAAATTTAAATCCGTACTTTTGCGGGATATTTTAATATTGAAGTACAATGAACAAAAAATCGGAGATAGTATTTAGTGTAGAACTGGATGAAAACAATATTCCTGATAAAATTCACTGGAATGCCACCGACCGTCCGGATGAAGGCCTATCACAGACTAACGCCATAAGTCTTTCTATTTGGGACCATTTTCAAAAAAACACCATGAGAATTGACTTATGGACCAAACAGATGACTGTGGATGAAATGAAGCGCTTTTATATTGATTCTATTGGGGGACTAGCCCAAAGCCTTTTAAACGCTACTGGGGATGAATATATGGCCAATGAAATGGAGGGATTGTGTAACCGCCTGGTAAAGCACGTGGAAGAAGAAATGAAAAAAATGTCAGAAAAACCAGGTCCTGACAAAAAATAAATTGAAGAGTGAAGGGTTTGAATTGACTTCTTACCTCTTCACTCTTGGCTTTTACTATTCTATCTTAAAAGCTAACTTATACAGGATAGGAACTAAATAAAGTGTTAAAAAAGTCCCAAAAATCAAACCAAAGATCAAGGTAATAGCCATAGGGCCCCAAAATCCGCCACTAATCCAAAGGGGCAAAAGGCCCAGGGTAGTTGTTATGGTGGTCAACAATATCGGACGTATACGTTTTCGTGAAGCTGCCAGTATAGCATTTTGGGAAGTACGATTAAATTCCTCCATTTCAATTTCTATTCGTTCAAGTAAAACAATACCATTATTAATGACAATACCTCCTAATGCTATCATTCCCAAAAAGGAAAAGAAGCCAAAATAAGAACCTGTCAAAAACAATCCAAAAACCACTCCCACTAATCCTGTAGGAATCGTCACCAATAAAATCAAGGTCTTTCTTACAGAATTGAATTGGATAAATAATAATATTACAATTACACATATTGAAATCCACAATTTTGAAGTAATTGAACCAATTCCCTTTTTACTTTCTTCTTTTTCACCACCTATCTCATAAAAATATCTTGGCCCCCACTTTTTACTTTCTTTCTTTAACCAGGGAAGAAATTTTTCATTAATATTTGTGGCATTATACCCAGGGAGTAATTCACACCTCACAGTAATTGTCTTATATAGATCCCTTCTCAAAATCTTGGCGTATTGCCACACTGGTTCAATTTCTGCCACACTTTTCAACGGAATAGTTTTTTTTGACACCTTTGAAAAGATATTAAGCCCTTCCAAACTGGAAATATCATTTCTTCGAGACCTAATATTTCGGGTTATAATTGGGATCACTAAATTCTTATCCCGAAATTCCCCAGTTGGGGAACCTGTCAAAGTTTCCAAAGACAAAGCGACATCCAAATTTGTCACTCCGGCCAGTCTGGCCCTGGCTTGATCTACCCGAACAATGAGCTTTTTTGTTTTCAATCCCCAATCATCAGAAACCTCTCTGGCCCCCTTTATTTGATCAAGTTTGGTTTTTAATGATTTTACAATAGAAAATAGGGTGTCGGTGTCCTCTCCTGATATACGGACCTCAATAGGTGGTTTAGACTTCCCACTACTGGATAATAAAGAAATTCGGCTGACAAGATTAGGGAAGTTATCGAAGGAATATTGACGAATTTTTCGAATAATTTCTTTATTAACTTTTTCACCGGAAGTAATGATCAATAAATGAGCAATTTCAGGTGATCTTTCTTCCGGCATATAACCAGGATCATATTTAGGAGCACCTCCCCCAATAAAAGATGAAAACCTTAAAACGCCTTTTTTGCGATTCTCTCCTACCATCAGGCTATCTAAAATAAATTCCTCAATCTCCCCTATTACTTCTTCGGTCTTTTTAATCTTTATTCCATGAGGTAATTGAAAAGAGGCAACAACAGTCCGTTGTCTGCTGCTTTCAGGGAAGAAAATAAAGGGTATAAAAGAAGAGATTAACGCTGCGAACAAAAGCAGGATAATCATTAACAGCAAAAACTTATAGGGCGAACTCAACACCACATTCAACGTAGCTACATATCTCCTTTTTAGTATCCGCTCTATTTCCCAAACCCTTGATTTTGAAGATTTGGTCTTTGCCTTTACAAAGTAAACCATTAATATGGGTACAACCGATTGGGATAATAGCCAAGAGGAAATTAAGGCAATAGTAACTACCAAAAAGGTTTCACCAAAGATTTCTCCCATGACCGAATTGGCCAAAAAAAAGCAAAGAAAAGCGGCTGAAGTAGTTAAGGAAGCAGTTAGTAAGGGGCCACTCAGTTCATGAGCAGATTGATATGCAGCTCTCATTGGAGGGACCTTTTCCTGAAATTTGGTAGCAATAGAATCGGACATGACTATGGCATTGTCCACTAACATCCCCAAAACAATAATTAAAGAGGCAAGGGTAACCTGATTTAAGCCTATGCCAAAAATGCTCATAAAAACCAAGGTAACCATTATCGACAAAGGAATCATGGCCGCCACAACCAATCCTGCCCTTGCCCCCATTACCACCAGCATAATCAATAAGACAGCAATAATACTTTGCGAAAGGCTTTTCAGAAAAGTATTAATTGAGCGTTGTACTAAACGGTCACCGGAAGAAATCTTTTGAAGGTGGATTCCCAATGGCAAAACGTCATTAAAATATTTGATTTGCTTATCTATGGCTTCCCCCAACTCAATGATGTTTTCCCCCCTTTTCATGGAAACTGCTACCGCCAGCCCCTTTTGACCATTTACCCTTACAATATATTCTTCCGGGTCAATGTAACCTTTGTAAATATGAGCAATATCCTCTAAATAAATAAACTCCTTGGCATTAGCGGTAGGGAAAATCAATTTTTTCAGGTCTTCCAGAGACTCAAAATTACCAGATGGCTCCAAAATCACCCTTTCGTCTCCTACATTGACGAATCCGCCAGGAGAAATAATATTACTGGAAGAAATCACTTCCTGAAGTTTTTCCTTTGAGAAACCTATTTCTGACAAACGGACATTGCTATATTCAATAAAAATCCTTTCTTCCTGTTCTCCGACAATCTCCACCTTGGCTGTTTGGGGAATTTTATAAAAAGCATTTCTCACTTCATCGGCTTTTTTCTTCAATTCAGCATAAGAATATCCTTGACCTCCCCAAATTCCCACCATTATACTAAATATATGTCCTCTTTCGTCATCCACCTTAGGACCAATAATTCCATGAGGCAATTTGGATTTAGTATCTTTTACTTTTTGCCTTAGTTTAATCCAAACAGATTCTAACTCCTCAATATTTTCCTTTAATACCACATTAATTTCAGAAACTCCCATACTGCTTTCGCTTCTTATATATTCCACTTCGGGAATTTCCTGAATGGCTTTTTCTAATTTATCAGTAATCAACAATTCTATTCTTTCAGGACTTCCTCCTGGGAAATAGGTAGTCACCTTGGCATTTCTCACCAGGAATGGTGGCATATCCTCACGAGGAATATTTTGAATAAGCAATAATGCTGCAATTCCAAATGAGACAATTATCCCAAAGATTGCCCGACCATACCTCACTGAAAAGCTTGTTATATTCATGCCATCATTCGATTAGTCTGACTTCCATTCCCTCATACAAGGAAGGTATTCCGGCCACAACAACTAATTCACCTGCTTTCAAGCCAGACAACACCTCAAACCCTGTAACTTGTAAGGTCCCAATCTCAATAGCCCTTCGGTGCACAATTCCCAAATTCTTTTCCTTAATTTCCACCACATAAACAAACCGACCACTTTCATCTTCATTTACCGCTACGGCAGGCACCGTAAGAAAATACTTTTCGGTGGTAGGCAGAAGAAAGGTGACTTCGGCGGGCATCCCAGGTCTTAGAACCTTACTAATCTGGTTTAAGCGTATTACAACTTTATAGGAGGCGGATTCGGCCTGACGAGTAAAAGGCACCACGGTAACTTCTCCCGTAAAACGTACATCCTCAATTGATGAAAAATTCACCACCACAGGAATTCCCTTATAAATTTTACTAATAAAAGATTCTGGAACACCCACTTCCACATCAATACTGTCTTCCGAATTTATCACTACCACTGCTTCACCAGGCTTTACAATTTCATTAATGACAAATCTTTTCTCAATCACAATTCCATCAACAGGAGAAAGGAGGGTACCATACTCTACTTGCCTTTGTTTAATGTCTACCTTTTTGATGGAGGCCTCAAAATTTGAAAGAGCATTTGCATATTCACTTTTAGCCTTTTCATAATCGCTTAGAGATACATTGTTTTCTTCAAAAAGACTTTTTACTCTTGCTAAATTGGCCCTAGAAGCATCCCGCTGGACTTCCATATCTCTTAAAACCGCCTTGGCTGTTTCCAGCTCTAACTGATCATCTATATTATCAATGGTAGCAACCAAATCTCCTTTACGCACCTCCTCGCCTTCATTCACTTCCAGGGAATTCAATACTCCCCCAACTCTAAAACTTAACTCTGTTTCCACTGCTGCAACCGAAACTCCTGTGAAAGTTTGGGCCCTTTCTCCTGCCGTATAGACTACTGGCATGTACTTAATTGGCCTGAGGTTCTCCTTTTTCCTCTTGTTTTTGGTGCCACAAGAAAATAAAATAGAAAAGAGCGACAAGGAAATAAACACTATCACTACACATATGAAAGTACTATCCTGAACAAAACCTCCCCATTTCTTCCCTTTTACCATCACTTATTTTTATAAGCAGGAAAGTATTCTCTAAAACGAAAGGCCATATCTTCCTCCTCCTCAGGACTTCTTAGCATGGCAAAACTGCTGATTGCCCGATCAATATCAATCAAACTATTTAAAAACTGATAAACTGCATTTGCAGCCTGAAGGCTAGCCAAAATAGCTTCATTTTGTGCTTGTAATAAATCTACAAAAGTAGATCGTCCACCCGAATATGATTCCCGGACAATCACAAAAGCTTTTCGGGAATATTCAGCAGCCTTTTTAAATAAATCCAACTCAAAAGCATTTACAGAGGAAAATAGTACCGCTTGACTCACATTTCTTTCAATTTGCAGAATGATAGACCTTCTCTGCTCCTCAAGCTGCAATAAATCAATTACTGCCTGTTGGGTGACATTCTTAACCCTTCCCCCTTGTAAAAACGGAAAAAACAATGTGACATTCACCTCTGTAGTAAGTCGTGGTGGCAACAATGGGTCTACTATTGTTCCAGGGACTACAATAGGATCTTGTCCTCCTCCTGTAAAAAGTGAATAAAAAAAGGCCACATTAAGCAAAAAATCAGGAATATATCGCTCCCTTTGCACTAATTTTTTAAATCGGATCTGGGAGGCTATTCTGGCATCAATAGCTTTTATTTCCGGAGAATTTCGAATTCCTTCCAAAATTAAGAAATCCGTTAAATTTTGAATTTCATTGGGGCTATAGAGCAAATCCACCATACGTTCGTCAAAATACCGAGAAAATATGCTATCAGAAAGAAGAGACTCTCTAATGATAAAAGGTTCGGTATATGGTCTATTGAGCAGAATATTCAAACTGATCTGGGTTAGATCATAAATATTTTTAGCCCCAATAACCTGGGCTGTTTGCTGAGCCTCATTTGCTTCCCATCTATAAACATCTGATATATCCGCATAACCCACTTCCTCCCGGGCTCTTGCTACTTCTAAATTCTCTTTTGTAAACCTTAAATTATCCTGAGCAATACTCAATAGGTTTCTTGCCCTCAAAATATCGAAATAAGCTGTAGCTGCAAATTGAATATTGTCCAGTCGAAAAGCTTCATAATCAAAGGCGACAGCATCTGCCAACAACTTTTGAACCCTAACTTCTCCCATCAATTGTTCATCAAATATGACCTGAAAAAAACTCAAAACAGCAACCGAAGCAAACTGTACCTGAGTCATTCCTCCTAACTCCGATTGTTGTTCATCTACTATGACATTAAAAAGGTTAAAAATTCCAAATGGGAAAAGGAAAGACCTGGCGATTTTTCGGTTTTGACGAAATGATTCAACTTCTTTATACCTGGCTCTCAAATCAATATTGGACCGCTGGACCTCTATCAAAACATCTAACAAATCTAATCTTCTATTACTTTCAATTTCAAATTGATTTAATAAATCTGCATTAGAAAGAAGACCATATGAAGGAGAAAGCTTGAGTTTATTTAGTGTTGCTACATTAACCGTAAGTTTTTGTCGTGATTCTAATATCACTGGCAAGTCAGCGGGATCGATGTCATTCAAAATACTTTCTATATTTAATACTATCCTTCGAATAGCTTTAGCAAAATCTGGAGCAGGTGTATTAGTGGCCAAGGCCCCCATTTCAACAATTTCTACACTGGAGGTGAAGGAAGGCAACCCTTTTTGATTTACCTCTTCCAACAATTTTTTCAAGTTTTCTTCCTCAACATAATCTGTAAAATAACCCAGGAAAACAGCATCAACATCTTCAGGAATAGAAACTATTATCGAATCCTCCTGGTCCATTACCGGAATAACTTCTATCTCAAAACCTCTTTTTGCCATTAAAGAATCTAATTGTTCGGATTTCAAGGGAAGAAGTTCGATAAGTTCCTGATCCAATAAAATTCCCAGTTTCTTGAATCGGTACAACTCTAGAAATACGGCCAGGTCATTTGCAAAAGATTCGGAAGTTAATATATAAGAAAGATTATGAATACCGGAAGTCTCTCTTCTTTCCATACTGACTCCCTGAATAACTGGGTCTTCTATTCCGTATATTATTAACGGTTTGGGAAAGTCTCCCTTATTTAAAAGAATTGCCCCACTTAAAACTCCCAAACAAACAATATAATCCACTTCAGGATCCTCAGTCAATTCCCTATAACTTTCCTCAATTAGCTGAGTTTTATCTTCGACGGCAAACACTTTCCCATTAGGAATAGAAATGTCATAGGATGAACCTAATATTAAATCCAATTCCTTTCTAAGAAGATCTATTGAGGATTTATAGTACCCTTCCCTCCCATCATGAATAAGCCCTATAACCACTTTCTTCCTTGGAGGTTCAATAGTTTCATCCTGGGCCTGAAGTGGGGAAACCAGCAACAGCAAACTAATTAATATCAATAATTTAGATGGATGAAAAGAAACTTCTTTAATTTCTATTATACTTACCTTATCGGCCATTCCCTCTCTATTTAAAGTCCAATTCTAAATCCTACTAATCTCCTTAAAGGCAAATTTCCTTGTAAGCTAAACCCGTCTCTCAATTAATAGTTTTAACAATGAATTTTTTAAGAAAAAGATCTAATAAGCTTTTTCCCGAAGAATGGAGCCGTTTTAGTTTCTAAAATCAACAAGAAACAGAAATAAACTACTATAAAGGTTCTAAACTAATTTGGCGTTTAAAGCAGAACTCTTTAAAGACTCTGCACAATAACTGGAATTTTTTAAGCCCCCTCTCTGTTGAAAAAATGTAAATCTTAACAAAACCTATAAACCATGGCCAAATCCAATCCGGAATTAATAGCAGCCATCAGACGAGCTGCCAAAAGAATTGCTACAGAAGATCAATATCAATGGGGACACATGGGTAGTTGTAATTGCGGATATCTGGCTCAGGAAATCACGCAATTGAGTCGGGCAGAAATACATGATTACGCTACACGGAAATATGGAGACTGGACCACCCAATCTGATGCTTATTGTCCCAACAGTGGTTATCCTATGGATCTGCTCATTTCTAAACTCTTGGAGGCAGGCATGGAAATTGAAGATATCAAACACCTGGAGCGATTAAGTAATCCCAAAATATTAGCCCATCTTCCGGCATCAAAAAAACATCTTCGTTATAATGCAAAGGAGGATGTTATGATTTACATGAGTGCATGGGCACACAAATTGCAGCTAGAGTGGGAAGAAAAAGCCGAGCAATTGGTGAAGTTGAAAGCTCCTGTTAAAAGCTCCGATATTCTTGATAACTCCAGGTGACCTGAAGGGTACACGATAAAAAGAAAGTTGGGCTTGTCGTGGACCCCGAACTTGAGTCTCCCTTTAATCCTTGATCACCTCAACCCTAAAAAAGGGTAAGAGAAAAAGGAATACAAAAAGATCCGCTAGAAGAAATTTTGTAACTTTACGAGAAATCGGCTTCCTTTTTTAAATTAGTTCCGATTAAGACACAACCATTCTAGCAAATGATAATTCACAGGTATTTTAAGCGAATTTTTGACGATTACATAGTTTTAGTTCAGGTTAACCCAGAAAGTTTAAGAGGAACAGAATTAATTATTCATCCCGACGGAAAGATTGAAAAAACTAAGATGGTATTTGACGAAAACATTTATGAGGACCTTTTGGCTGATGATTTTCAGGAATCAAGCCC
>NZ_SMMB01000677.1 GCF_009711365.1 Xanthovirga aplysinae
CAGCCAGTTAGCCAGACCTGATAATAATTTCTTCAAATTTCGAATCTTTATTTTGATATTTCGACATTTGTCGATATGTTTGTCGCATGAATGAAGAGCAAATCATTGAAATCAGTAAGGCCTTAGGGAATCCCACCAGGCTAAGAATTCTGAAATGGTTACGGGATCCGGAAAACAACTTTCCACCTCACGAGGATTTGGGACATTTTGATGATGGGGTGTGTGCCTCCCATATTAAAGATAAAGCGGGGTTGTCACAATCCACCATTTCATCTTTTTTATCAATGATGGAAAAATGCAATCTAATTATTTTAACCAGGCATGGAAAATGGTCTTATTTCAAAAGGAATGAAAAAGTTATTAAGGAGTATTTAAATTCAATTGAATTAGAATATTAAAAAATTTAGGCAACAATATCGATAATCTTAAATATGTAATTTTATGAAATCAATCTTTACTAAATATTTGAAACTCCCTCAAAGAAGTATTAAAAAGCATTCGGCTGTCTTTAGCTTTTTGTAAGAATAAAGTTAAGCCTCAATTCCTTTTGAAGAAGGATAAGTTATTTGATAATTCCCTACAACCATTCAGTGAGGAATTCCTGGAAGGAGGGGAAATTTTAAATATTGAATAAACTATTGAAATGACAAACATACAAAAAAACAAAAGAGGTCCCTTGGCATGGGGAATTATGTTGGTGCTCACCTTAATTTGGGGTAGTTCATTTATATTAATGAAAAAAGGTCTGGTCGTTTTTGATCCAGGGGAAGTTGCTGGTATCAGAGTGATGATAGCAGGCTTATTTCTTTTTCCGATGGCCTTAAAAGCCATGAAAGGGTTAAGAAAGAAGCAGGTATTTCTTTTAGCTGTGTCCGGATTTGTAGGAGTATTGGCTCCAGCCTTTTTGTTTGCTACTGCCCAAACCCAATTAGATAGTGCCATCTCTGGGGTTTTAAATGCATTAGTGCCCCTAAATGTTTTAGTTGTGGGTGCTTTATTCTACGGTCAAAAGATTTTCCCCCAACATCTTTTGGGAATTATGATTGGTTTTGTTGGGACAGCGGTTCTTGTTTTGTCAGGACAAGGAAATGATTTGAATAGTGTAAATATGTATGCCCTGTTAATTGTGGTGGCTACATTTATGTATGGGAATAATTTAAATCTTGTAAAATTTCATTTGTCAGACTTGAATTCCATGGTTATTTCAAGTGTTTCCATTTTTATCATGGGCCTTTTCGCTTCAGTCTATTTGTTTTCAGCAACGGATTTTGTGCAAAAATTAACAGAGGAAGATGGGGCTATAATGGCGCTAGCTTATTTAGTAATATTAGGAGGAGTTGGCACAGCATTGGCAATTAGCCTATTTAATAAACTTCTTTTGATTACCGACCCTATTTTTTCGAGTTCAACATTGTATCTAGTGCCAATAGTAGCAGTGATGTGGGGGCTACTCGATGGAGAGGTGATCAGTTTTAGTCATTATGTGGGTGTAATTTTAATAATATTTGGGGTTTATTTTTCAAATAGGAGAAAAAGATCGGTAGAAAGTGAGAACCGATTTAAGAAGGTTTTTAGGAAAACTCTAACACAAAGAAGAGCCAGCTAATAAAAAAGACCTCAGTAAATCGTCCCTTTTGTTTTATTTAATTACTGAAACTGTTAAAGATAAAATAGCATTCGAAAATATGAGTTGTTTTTTTTCATGAGTTTAGGTGCTATTTGAAATTTAGATAAGTTATTTAATTCCCTTAATTTCTTAGATAATTTTAGGGAATTAGTTTTACAGCCTTATGTTATTTAAAGATTGAAACCTGGAATGAAATTAGAAATATATCAAATTGACACTTTTACGGATAAGATTTTTGGTGGAAATCCAGCATGTGTTGTGCCTTTGAAATATTGGCTTCCTGATAAAATTCTATTAAAAATTAGTCAAGAAAATGCTGTGGCCGAAACAGCTTTTTTTATTGAAAGAGAAGACCATATTCATTTACGATGGTTTACACCAGATATTGAAATGGACTTATGTGGACATGCCACCCTAGCAACAGCTCATGTTTTAAACAAAATTCTTGGGCACCAAAAAGAAAAAATAATATTTAAGACCTTGAGTGGAGATCTAAGTGTTTCCATTGAAAAGGAATTATACACCTTGGATTTTCCTTCACGAGAACCATCTGCAACTGAATTGCCAGATATAATTAAAAGATCTTTAAATATACAGCCGAAGACAGTGCTGAAATCAAGAGATTATCTCTTGGTCTACGAAACTGAAAAGGATATTATAAATATTACAATTGATCGTCAAATTTTTGACCAAATTAATCTTGACCCCGGAGGGGTAATTGTTACCTCAAAAGGCAGTAATTGTGACTTTGTATCAAGATTTTTTACACCACAATCTTCCATTTTAGAGGACCCTGTGACCGGCTCAGCCCATTGTTCTTTGATACCCTATTGGAGTGAACAGCTAAGAAAAAAGAAATTAACAGCTAAACAACTTTCCGACAGAGGAGGAGATTTATTGTGTGTCGATAATAACGGTAGGGTTTTAATTAGTGGGAAGGCAAAAACTTATTCAGTGGGTTACTTTTTTACAGAATAATAGGAATTGGGATACAGAAATTTGCTAATTGGGGACACTACTCATGTAATTCTCTTTTTCGTGCCAGCTGTTACATATTAAGCACTTCACATTGTACCTTTGGATTGGACAAATGGAAATTTGTATTGGTATTGATAAGGCCCTTCCTGTTTTTTAATGCAAATCTTCTTTTTTTATATCATTGACCGCTTTACTCACTACTGTTTTCTTCACTTGGAATTCTAATAAATATATGGTGTGTTGTTAAAAAAAATTAATAAGCAAAACCTAATTGGTACTAAAAAATGGTTAGTCAAATGGTGTTAATGGCACTGTTTTTTTAACAGTGCCAATTATTTTATACCAAATAAACTCTTAATATCAAGGCTTTTAGTTTTTTTATTTCAAAAAAGCCAAAAGCTCCTCCTAGATATTTACTGATTGTTAGTCATTGAAATTAAAATAAACGGAATCAGGGGGTAGGAGGACCGTATCAGGAGGAGAAATGACAGTGTCAGGTGGAATAACGACTGTATCGGGCGGAAATATAACTGTATCAGGAGGAAAAACTAAAGTGTCTGGAGGATTCACCACTGAATCCTCAGAAAGGACCATAAACCCATTACTTGATTGGT
>NZ_SMMB01000754.1 GCF_009711365.1 Xanthovirga aplysinae
TTCAAAGACTCGAAATGATCGATGGGTAATCCTAGCCAATCTAGTGCATTATGAGCTAAGAGTTTTGCTTTTAAAGAGTCCTCCAAAGGCATAGACTCTATCAAACTTCCAGCATAATGCTCCCCTAATGGAAATGGGTAATCAGTTCCCAAGGCAATTTTTTCTTCTCCTACCACTTTAATCAAAAGCTCAAGGGCTTCTGGAGCATGAACCAGGGAATCCACATAAAATTTCCCCAAATAGTTGCTCGGATGCACAGGATTATCCACTGCACAAAGGTCAGGGCGGACTTCAAAACCATGTGCAACACGTCCTGCTGTGGCAGGAAAAGCACCTCCTCCATGTGCAAAAGCAACTCTTAAACTTGGAAGTTTTTCAAAAATACCACCAAAAATCATAGAACAAATAGCACGGGAAGTTTCGGCCGGCATACCTACCAGCCAAGGAAGCCAATATTTACTCATGTCTTCTTTACCCATCATATCCCAGGGGTGCACAAAAATAGCTGCTCCTAACTCTTCAGCTGCTTCAAAAATAGGAAATAACTCAGGTGCATCCAGGTTCCATTGATTAATGTGCGAGCCGATCTGAACACCAGCCATGCCCAATTCTTTTATGCAGCGTTCAAGCTCTTTAATTGCCAAATCGGGAGCCTGCATAGGGATGGTACCTAGCCCCACAAAACGATCCGGATAATCGGCCACTATTCCTGCAATATGATCATTCAAAATTTTGGAAAGATCCAAAGTATGGTCCGGATTTGCCCAATAACTAAACATCACAGGCACGGTAGAAAGCACCTGAACGCCAACTTTCTGATGGTTACACTCTTGCATTCTCTGAACTGGATCCCAACAATTATCTTGAATTTCCCGGAAAAATTTATCATCCATCATCATTCGGGCACAACAAGGCTTATGATGTTCCAGGCGAATAAACCCTCCATAACCGTAACGCTCCTTCAAATCCGGCCATTTTTCAGGCAAAATATGGGTATGTATGTCTATTTTAAAAAAATTATTATCCATAAAACTTTGTGCTACTTTATTTAATGTACGAATTGAAGATTAAAAAATAATTTCATAATGTCCGAAGGATAGGTATAATTAATTCCAAAAATCCTAAGTTTCTTAACCCCCATCTTGACTCCAATTTCGATACTTCTAGTTCCCAATTATATGTTCTAATCCTGTTTATTTGAGAGGGACCTAACTACTTAGGTTTTTCCATGGTGGTTCCGCACTTTTCACATTGTCGAAGTTCTTCTGAACTAAAAAAATGATTCATAATAGGGGGAAGTTGTTTTACAATATCAGTTAGTTCAAGATACTCTTCGTAAAGTTTATGATTACAATTTTCACAAAACCACATAAATCCATCTTTTTGCCCCTCTTTTCGATATACTTCCAACACTAATCCCACCGTATTTGCCGGACGCTGGGGAGAATGAGGTATTTTTGGTGGCAAGAGGAACATATCTCCTTCCTTAATGGGAATGTCCACAGCCTCACCATTCTCAATTATTTTTAATACAATATCCCCTTCAAGTTGTAAAAACAACTCCTCGGTTTCATTATAATGATAATCTTTTCGAGCATTAGGACCTCCTACCACCATCACAATGAAGTCTTCATTCCCTACATATACCTGTTGGTTTCCCACGGGAGGTTTTAACAAATGCCGATGCTCATTAATCCATTGATTAAAGTTAAAGGGTCTTTTAATTGTCATAATTTTAATTACATTTACAGGACTATAGCTCCCGTTCAATTTAGGAAATTTCAAACGTTTTAAAAATTTTTTTTACCTTCCTGAGTTGTAATCAAGTTTTTTCAAAGTTTAAACATTAAAGTTATCGTCTTAAAATCATGGAATTAGGCCTAAAAGGAAAAAGAGCACTGGTTTGCGGAAGCACACAGGGCATTGGAAAAGCAGTGGCTGAAGAATTAGCTTTACTAGGTGCACATATAACATTAATTGCCAGAAGTGAAGATAAATTGAAAGAGGTTTTAAGTAATTTATCCAGAAGTGAAGAGCAAATGCATGATTACATTTGTGCAGATTTCAGCCAACCTCAACAATTGAAATTAGCTTTGGAAAAAAATATGGCCCAAAACCCACAAGTAGAGATCCTCATTAACAATACAGGAGGCCCTGCTGGGGGACCAGCAATTGATGCCGATATTGAAGCTTTTACGGATGCTTTTTCAAAGCACTTAATTTGCAACCAAATCCTTACGCAGGCGGTTGTTCCCTCCATGAAATCGGCTGGATACGGACGAATTATTAACATTATTTCCACATCCGTGAAACAGCCTATTAAAGGCCTTGGCGTTTCGAACACAATCCGTGGGGCCGTAGCCAATTGGTCGAAAACCCTATCCGTTGAGCTAGGCCCTTTTGGAATTACAGTTAATAATGTATTGCCAGGCACAACCCGTACAGCTCGTTTAGATGTTATCCTGGAAAACAAAGCCAAGAAGGAAAATAAAAGTCTTGAGCAGGTGGAAAAGGATATGAAAGCAGAAGTTCCTGCAGGCCGTTTTGGAATAGCAACCGAAATAGCAGCAGCAGCTGCCTTTTTAGCTACTCCTGCTGCCGCCTATATCAATGGAATTAATTTGCCAGTAGATGGGGGAAGAACCAGTTCTTTATAAAATGAAAGCTTAAAACCGTATTGATTTTTATAGTTTTTAAATTAAAAACCAATTACTAATTATTTTTGGGAAAAAGTTCCCAACCAGTATTTTTTAAAACCCTCGTCAAATCATGAAAACCCTTCAACCCGTTTTTGATCTACACTGTGATTTATTGTCTTTTATGGCTTCTCAAAAAGGAGCTTCAATCAACAGTCCAGATATCGGCTGTTCATTACCTTTCTTAAAAGCGGGTAATGTCAAAGGCCAGGTCTTAGCCATCTATTCTCCGGTTAAATCGGGAAGTACAGATTTCGCTTTAAAACAAAGTCAAATATTTAAAAATTTACTCAAAGATTTTGAGCAGGAATTAAAACCTCTCCTATCCAGAGAGGCGTTTCATGAAGTGCTGGACAGTAATAAAACAGGAATCATCGCTTCAATTGAAAGTGCTGCTGGATTATGCGAAGAGGATCAGTCTCTAGATCAGTGTTTTTCAAACTTGGAGGAAATCATTAAAAACACCGGAAGATTAATTTACATTAGCCTGACTCACCATGAGGAAAATAGATTTGGAGGAGGAAATTATACCTCAACAGGCCTGAAAGACGACGGGGAAGTTTTACTTGATTATTTGCATGAAAAAAAGATAGCAATCGACCTTTCCCATACTAGTGACGCCCTAGCTTACGGCATTTTGGATCATATTGATAAAAAAGGACTTGATATTCCAGTTATTGCAAGTCATTCCAACTTTAGACCTATATTTGATCACCCCAGAAACCTTCCTGATGAATTAGTTCAAGAAGTTATTAATCGAAATGGCTTAATTGGGATGAATTTTCTTCGAGCCTTTCTTCACCCCGATGACCCTGAGGCACTCTATGATCATATTAAGTATGGCCTTAAATCCGAAGCTACCGATTGTCTGGCATTTGGAGCTGATTATTTTAATGTAAAACAACATCCAGATAAAAGCCGCATACCATTTTACTCCAAAGAACTGGAAAATGCTGGGATGTTCCCTTCTATCCTCAAGAAAATAGGTTCAGAAATGAGCGAGGAGTTTGCGGCAAAGATTA
>NZ_SMMB01000277.1 GCF_009711365.1 Xanthovirga aplysinae
ACCTATTTTTTTGATGTAAAGGCAACAAGGTCAAATGATTATTATTTAACCATCACCGAAAGTAAAAGGAAGTTTAAAGAGGATGGTTTTTTTTATGAAAAACATAAGATTTTCTTATATAAAGAGGACTTTCATAAATTTGTAGATGCATTGCAAGAAACTGTGAATTTTGTGAAGACTGAATTAATGCCCGATTTTGACTTTTCTCAATTTGATGAAAGGGAGGATGATAAGTCTGAAATTGATAAAGAACTAAAATGGGATTGATAAGTTGAAAAGGTACTAATGAATTTTGAAGCTCTTGAAATTAATTCAAGAGCTTTTTTTTTATTAAGGGATTATTTATGATTGTGGTGTTATGAATAAAAAGCTAATTTATTTAGGATTAATAGTAGCGGTTTTTTTTGCCCTGATCTATGTTTTCTCGAACATCTTTATTTATCTGTGTATCTCAATTGTTTTGGCTTCTATTCTTAGGCCTTTAACTAACTATATAAGCCAGGTCCAATTCTTCTATATTCGGATACCACGGATATTATCAGTTTTTCTCTCTTTTGTGGTGCTGATTTTAGTACTTTCCTTTTTTATCTTATTGTTTGTTCCTCTGGTGGCAGAGCAAATTGAGGTATTGTCAACCATTAATTATGATACGTTGTTTGAAACCATGGTTAAACCTTTCGAGGAGATGGAACATTTTCTAATTGCTCATAATCTTACTAATGAGGAATATGGATTTATAGTGGACAACATTAAAAACAGTATGGTTAGCTTTTTGACAGGACTGGATGTTACTTCCCTTTTGAATAATATTTTATCTTTTACGGGGAGCTTTTTTATTGGGTTATTGGCAGTTACATTTATTACATTTGTATTGCTTTATGAAAAGGATTTCCTGCAAAAGAAATTTATTGCTTTAGTACCGAATCAATACTTTGAAATTTCCATAGCTGCAGTTTATAAAATT
>NZ_SMMB01000951.1 GCF_009711365.1 Xanthovirga aplysinae
GATAATAAGGTAAAGGAAATTTAAAGTATTAGTTTTACCGGTTCGGTTTTTTCAGTAATAATAAATCCTAGGTTGATGTTAGGACTCCATTTATTAAATTCTGTCTGTATCGGATTTTCCTACATTTTTATTTTTATAATTAGATTTTTTCAACTTCCCGAAGTTATAGGAAACAGATAACCTAAAATAATCAGTACTCCACCTTCTATTATAATAAACATCCGTTTGGCCAACATTATAATTTCCAGAGGCTATTCTATTGTGAAATATATCATTGGCAATAATTCTACATTTTAAGGCGCTTTCAAGAAATGACTTCTCCAAAGAGGCGGTTATATAATACATACGGTTTCGGCGATGAAGCCCACCGTGATTATCTCCCAAATACCAGAATAACAGTTCTGCATGGAAAGCATCTGCTAGCCTAATTCGGTTACTAGAGGAAAATAAGATATTCGGTTTAGGGGTTACCCTTTGAAAATCATACTCATTTTCTATATAGTTTGTATACCTTAAGTTAAGCGAATTTCTGGATGTCAGCCACTTATTAGAAAAGGTCCTGGAAACTGACACAAAAAATTGATGGGTCTTATCATAATTTATACGTTTTAAAATATAGCTTTTGGTATCTTTCCCCCTAAGTGCTGTTGTTCCCAATTCATCAATGGTGTAATTATACCCTACATTTATGGTTGTCTCTTTAATTCTGCTATTCAATTCAAAGGAATGGTTTTTTTGAGGCCTTAATTCAGGATTTCCTTGAATGGAGGTATAGGGGTCCTGATAAATTAAGACTGGGTTTAACCTTTGATAAGGAACCCTTGTTATTCTTGAATTATAAGAAAAATTTAGGTTAAAATTATTTGAAAACTCCTTGGAGATAGAAAAATTAGGAAAGAAATTAAAAAAATCATCTTCTATGGGTTGATTTTCAATTTGAGATATCTTGAGGTTATAAGTGGTGTATTCACTTCGTAGCCCAATGGTGTAATTTAAGTTTTGATTCAAACTACTTTTGAAACTTAAATATGCCGCTCCTACTGATTCCTGGTAATTGAAATTATTGGATAAATTATGATCTAGGTAAAAATCAAGACCATCATTAGAAACCATAAACTCTGAAACAAAATCATTTTTAACACCGCTATATTTTACTCCCACCTCTATTACATCACTATTTTTAAGGGCTTTTGTGAGATCAGCTTGGGCGGAAAAAATTTCTACCTTAAGGTCTTGCAAATTTTTTAGTAATCTGGAGGATGTATTATCGTGTTCAATGCTTTCCTCATGTATCCAATTGTTTGTGCCAATACCAAAATTAGAATATTGCCCTCCAATGAAAAGGGCGGCTCCTAAAGTATCTAAAGCTTTATTATAATTTATGGATATCGTGTGATTCTTATCTTCTTCATCAACTTCCGTATTGCTTTTATAAAAGCCTGAACCAAAATCATCAGTAATGTTATTGTTACTAAAGGTATTTCCGCCCAAGGACTCTGAGAAGCCTGAGTATTCTGCAGATAGGTAGCCCTCCTTTTCCATATCATATTGTAATCCCAAACCATAGTAGGAAAAATTCTTAAATTCACGCTCCCAACTTGTTGTTAAATCTGTTTTTAAAAAAACATTTTCCGCATCCCGCTTTCTTGTTGTATGCAGCAATTCTCTTTCTTTTCCTAATTGAAGGGAGTACTTAGCGTTGGTAGTGAATCGTCCTTTTTTATAATTTACATTTAGACTGGAATTGGTATTTATTCCCCCGAATTTAGAATAGTCAGCATTTTGTTGAATCCTTGCTTGATAACCATCTTCTCTTTGTTGGATAGTGCTTATATGGATTACAGCAGCACCTTCAGCATCATACTTTGAAGAAGGATTTCTAATGATCTCTATTTTTTTAACATTTGAGGGTGAAATTAATGACAACTGATTATTGTCGATTCTTTTTCCGTTTAAATAAAGGATGGCATTACCTTTACCAAATACGGAAAGAGCTCCTGATTCATCTACCAATACTTCGGGAGATTTTGATAATATTTCATTAACAGAGTTACTGGCTGACAGCACGGTGTTTTCAATCAAAACCTCTACAGTGCCATCATTCCTTTGTCTATATATGGGTTTTTGACCTTTTACCACTACTGCATCAAGGGAAGTTCCTGAATTTTCAACTAAAATTTCCCCTAAATCAATTATAGGGTCCCCAGAATATTCGATTTTTAGAAAGGTATCATCAAATTCCAATGAAGAGAACTTGAGAATTATTGCATTATGTTTTAGATCAGTTAGTTCAAAATCTCCATCAAAAAAGGAAGTGGCTTTTATTAATGTGGAATCTTTTATTTCTAGGGCTATGACATTTCCAAAGGGCAGATGCCCATCCGAAGTAACTATTTTTCCTTTAACAGTATAATTTACCTGGGAAAAAGAGGTCACTGGAGCTATTAATAAGATGAATAGATATAGTAGATTTTTCATAAAAGATTTTTTAGAATGAGATTAATCTATTGGATCAAAAAGATTTCCCTTCTCCTTTTCCTATCTGTTGATAAGGCCAATGCCTCTGGGGAATTCTTTTTTGTTTTTACATTGATATTTCTTTAATTTTTTAAGTGACATCCTTCTCTCAATTTTTTTTGAAATTTGGATTTGGAAATGAATGGTTTGGTATTTTTGATTAAATCAAAATCTTATTGTGCTCTGCTATTTTCTTCTTGCCCTGTAGATTTATTTCTGTAGGTTGTTTTCTTTAATTTTCCAAAATTATAGCTCAAGGTAAAGCGGTAAAAGCTGGTATTTGTAACCCGGTCAAAAAGCACATCCGTTGGTCCGACAGTGTAATTTCCGTCAGGGTTATTGGTTTGGAAAATATCATCAACCAAGAAGCTCAGCTTTAAAGATTTATCAA
This sequence comes from Xanthovirga aplysinae, assembly GCF_009711365.1. GTDB lineage: Bacteria > Bacteroidota > Bacteroidia > Cytophagales > Cyclobacteriaceae > Xanthovirga > Xanthovirga aplysinae. Next base: position 2,909 of record NZ_SMMB01000951.1, read on the forward strand.
GGAATTCTTTTTCTATTCCCAGGCTTACTGAATATTGTTTTTTTCGATAAAAAATGCCATCATTTAAACTCCCTCGATACCAGCCCAACAATTGTAATTGGACAAGATCCTTTACATTAAATTTATGGCTGGAATAGAGGTAAAGATAGGGAAGAGGCTTTCTGAATGTGAAATCAAACTGATCATCATCAAATTTCAGAAAATTGATGTTAATCGAATTCATAGAGCTCCACCATTGATTTGAAAGCGGGATGCTTAAAGAGGAGAAATACAAGTGACCTGTTTTGAAGTTTATAGCTTTCAAAACATAGGTGTCAGGGTCCTTTCCTTGCATGGCTGACCCTCGTAGGGGATCCATGATGTAGTTGTACCCGATTTTAAGTTCTACTTGATTATGGCGGGCCCAAGCTTCAAAGGCATGTGTTTTTTCCGGGATTAAATTGGGATTTCCTTCAATGGTAGTGTAAGCATCCTGATAAATTACCGTAGGATTAAGTTGTTGATACCTTGGCCTTCTTATTCTTAGGGCATATCCCATACCATATTGAGTAATAAGAGCCTTTTTTTGAGCAATTTGGGAATTGATGGACAGACTTGGAAATAGATTCAGGTAAGCCTTTCCAAAGCTTTCTTCCTCAGGAATTCTCGTGGTCAATTGATAGGAAGTCCATTCACTTCTTAGACCAAACTGATAGTTCCATTTTTTGTGAAAAATCCCTGTAAAATTGAGGTAAGCAGCAGCAATGTTTTCTTTATAGTCAAAATAATTGGAGCGTTGAGGGTCGAGAATGAAGTTTTTACCCTCTTCGGAAGTAAAAAAGTCGGATTCCGATTGGTTTTTTACATGACTGAATTTGGCACCTGCCTCCAATTTATTAAGGTTGGTGAAAGTTTTAGTATAATCAGCTTGAGTACTTAAAATCGTAATTCCATGATCCATTTTATTATTTAAAACTTTGGTGGTTTGTCGGTCGTTGACGTTACCGGTTTCATCAATGAGCTCATCCACAATAGAACTGTATTGAGCATACTGGCTTCCGATAAAAAGAGAGGATCCCAAACTATCCAAAGTATTATTGTAATTTAAAGTAATGGAATGGTTGGTAGTCAGATCATTGTTGTGAATTTTACTACCAAATTCACCCTCCATGGTATTTGTTAAAATGTTGTTTGTACTTTCTACACTTCCACCTAATTTTTCTGTAAAGCCACTAAATTCTGTTGAAAGGTAGCTTCTTTCATTGATGTCATATTGGGCCCCCAAATCATAGTTAGAATAGTTTAATATTTTCTCCTTCCATTCCGTCTTAAGTTCCGATTTGTAGAAATCTTCCTTTTGCGCCCGTGTTCGGGTGGTATTCAATATATGTCTGTCATTTCCTAATTGCAGTTGATAATTGCCTTTAATGGAAAGTTTTCTTTGACGATAATCCAGGTTAATATTACTTACTGTGTTGGTTCCTGCAAAGTCGGATAGTGTAAGGGATTGAAGGACAGTACCCCTATAGCCCATCTGTTTATTAGTTTTGGTATGGATATTTATCACCGCGGCACCTTCCGCATCAAATCTGGCGGAAGGACTTGAAATGACTTCTATGGTCTTTATTTGTGAGGGGGATAGGGAGGCCAATTGTTCATTGGAAATTCTTCTTCCATTTAAAAAAATAATAGCCTCTCCTTTTCCAAAGACTGTAATAGCATCCTCCTCTATGAGAATATTGGGAGATTTTGAAAGTACCTCACTTACAGAAGTGCTATTGGCCAAAATGCTATTGGCTACATTTATTTCCAGCACACCATCCGGGCGTTGCTGAAAGGGAGCGGCCTGTCCTACTACCTCAATTGCTTCCAGGCTTATCAAATCAGGTTCTACCAAAATATCTCCTAAGTTTACATGGGATTCACCCTCAAAATTTACATTCAGGAAAGTGTCAGTAAATTCCAATGAGCTCAATTTTAAAAGGACTACTTCATGGTTTAATCCCTTGATTTCAAATTCACCGTCCAAAAAACTTACCCCCATGATAAATGCGGAATCACTCACTGAAAGGGCAACGGCATTGCCCATGAGCAATTCATTGCCCGCATTAATTACGCGTCCTGAAAGATTAGAAATGCTTTGTCCAACTACATAATGGCAACAAAATACAAAAAATGTCAACCCTGCTATTTTCTTCATAATAATTGTTTTAATGATGGTCAAAAGTAGGTTTGTGGAGTCCAAAAGGGGTTTTCGCTTATAAAACAGGAGTACGGATTTATAAATTTGCAATAAATACTTGTCTCATCTTACTAAAAAGTGTTTTGGTAATAGTCATAGTGAAACTTGGGGGAACCATTGAGTTTAATCGCTAGAGAAGGGTTCACAGATTAATCGATGTTATTTGATGGATGTTTTTTTGATAAGTCTTAATCATTTAAAGTGATACCTTTCCTGGAAGCATTTTTGAGAACTGGATTGGTAAATGAATGGTCTAAAAATGAATCAAAACCTTATTGTGCCCTGCTATTTTCTTCTTGTCCTGTGGATCTGTTCTTATAGGTAGTTTTCTTTAATTTGCCAAATCTGTAGGTTAGGGAAAACCTGTAAATATTCGTATTGGTTACCCTAGCGTAAATCACATCGGTTGAGCCCACTGTGTAATTTCCTGCAGGGTTATTTTTTTGAAAGATGTCATCGGCCAGGAAACTCACCTTTAAAGATTTATTGAAAAAGTCTTTTTCTAATCCAATACTGACTGAAAATTGCTTTTCTTGATTAAAGAAACCATCCACTCTATTACCCAAAAACCATCCTAACAATTGCAATTGAAATAAATCTTTTATATTAAATTTATTATTGGAATAGA
>NZ_SMMB01000746.1 GCF_009711365.1 Xanthovirga aplysinae
AGCAAAAGTCTTCTTGTGAGAAGTGGTTAAAAAAATCATAAAATCTGGTTAATGGAGAATTTAAATGGCATTTTCTTTTTTAAAATCACTTAGAGTCATGCCTGTATGGTCTTTAAATTGGCGGGAAAGGTGAGCAGTGCTACTGTAATCCAGCTTGTAAGCAATTTCCTTAATAGAAAGCTGATCATATTTGAGATATTCTTTAACTTTCATAATCTTCAGCTGAATCAGATATTTTTCAATGGTAAGCCCTTCATGGTGGGAAAAAAGTCTACTAAGCTGAGGATAATTCACCCCTAACTGACGGGAAAGGTATTCCGAAGTATTCACATGCTCTTTTTCTTCCAATTGATCTACTAGCTGGATCAACTCTGTTTTAATTTGTTCAATGAGCTGCTGGTCTTTATCTTCTAACAAGGCAAAACCGTTTTTTTCTAAAACCTGGGCAATCTGAGCTAAACTTATCTCCCTCTCATCATAGGTTACTTCGGCCAGACCTAATTCCACATGCTTCACTTGTACGCCAAGTTTTTCCAAATCTTCTCTAACTACCCGAACACATCGGGGACAAACCATGTCTTGGATATGTAGTGTTTGAAACATAATATTAAGGACTTGAGATAAACCGTTCTTTGACCCTCGACCCGAACAAAGCACCCGAATCAGAGCCATTTAAAATAAAATTTAGAAAAATTTGGTTCAGGCGAAAGGCCCGAACCAAAAGTTCAAGTTCCTAATTCTTATTTTATTTTGCAGCCACTGTTCCACTATGGAAATTTTTTAATCCAAGATCCAGAAAATCCACAAAATTTTTCACATTTAAATCATAGGCTTTTGGTGTCACCAATACCTGTTCATCAGTGCCCAAAAGCACGTAATAAGGTTGTGCATTATTATTATATCGGGTAATCTGGAAATCTGCATTTTGCTTCCCAATGGTCTTTTTCACCTTATTATCGAAAGTGGAAGTATACCAATTGGATTCTGGTAACTCCGTTTTTTCATCCACATAAAGAGCCACCACCACAAATTCTTCTTTCAATCTTTTGAGCACCTCAGGATCCGACCAAACACTGGCCTCCATTTCCCGACAATTGACACAACCATGACCCGTAAAATCAATAAAGATAGGTTTATTTTGTTCGCGGGCACATTTTAGTGCCTGGTCATAATCAAAGTAACCTTTAATTCCATGTGGAAGATGTAGCATATCCGCATATTTGGGCTCTTCACATAGTTCTTGTGCAGCATAATTTCCTCCAGAACCTCCATTGGCTAAAATCGTTCCTTTCAGATCAAAATCATGTGTTGTCATTGGGGGTAAGTAACCTGCCAGTCCTTTCAGTGGAGCACCCCACATTCCAGGAATCATATACACCACAAAAGAGAATGAAATAATAGCCAACATTAATCGAGGAACCCCAATTTTTTCTAATGGACTATCATGAGCTAAACGAATTTTCCCCAGCAGATAAAAACCAATCAAGGTAAAGATCACAATCCAAAGGGCCAAGTAAACTTCTCTATCCAAAATTCCCCAATGATACACCTGATCTGCTACACTCAAGAATTTTAACCCTAAGGCAAGCTCCAAGAAACCAAGCACCACTTTTACGGAATTTAACCACCCCCCAGATTTAGGTAGTCCGCTCAACCAATTGGGAAAAATCGCAAATAGGGTAAACGGTATGGCAAATGCTAATGAGAAGCCAAACATTCCTACAATCGGTTTTACCAACTGCCCTCCGGCGGATTCCACCAAAATACTTCCCACTATAGGACCTGTACAAGAAAAGGAAACCAATACCAAAGTAAAGGCCATAAAAAATACACCAACCAAACCTCCCTTATCCGCCTGGGCATCCATTTTGTTAACTAATGAGCTTGGAAGTGTGATTTCAAAAAGCCCTAGAAAGGACATCGCAAAGATCATAAAGACCACAAAGAAAAAGACATTTGGCAACCAGTGCGTACTTAGCCAGTTGGCAAACTCAGGGCCATTCAGCCTTGAAACCAATGTTCCTGCCACCGTATAAATGGCGATAATGGAAAAACCATATATAATTGCCTTAGTAATAGCACCGCTTCGACTCTTACTACTATTGGTAAAAAAGGTTACCGTCATTGGAATCATTGGGAAAACACAAGGGGTTAATAGTGCCGCTAAACCTGCTGCAAAGGCCAAACCCAGAAAACCTAATAAAGAATAAGGATCATTAGAATCCCGTCCTTTTAATGGAGAAGTACTCCCAATGGAAGAACTGACGGTTTCTGTTTCTCCCCTTTTTTTATCAGTGGTAGAAAACTCCGAAGGCTCCACCTTTTTAATTTCCTTAAGTTGATTATCCTTCTTTTTGTCCTTTTTTTCTTCTTTTACGGCAGGAGCTGCACTAGATTCTCCTCCGGTAACATCAAAATTATTGAAGACAAATTCATCATCAAAGGGAATACAACGGCCATCCACATCGGTACAAACCTGATATTCATAACCACCTTCTATTTCGGGGTTTGAGGTTAATATTTTTATTTTTTGACGAAATTCTGCCATCCCCACAAAATAAGTATATTCCCCTCCCCAAAGATCATCATATTTCTTTTTAGCGCCAATGGGCTGGATATCTCCAACTAGCTCATAAGTATCATTGGGTTTAAAGGCAAAGGTGGTGACCATAGGTCCAAGATCCGGATCAAAATCCGATGAATAAAGGTACCAATCGGGATCAATCTTTACGTTAAAAATTAAGTCCACCTCATCTCCTACTTTCAGCTCTTTTTGAGAAACATCGTAGGACCAACTCGCAGGTTGTAAAATTTGGGCATAAGTGGATAGTGGGGCACCTACAAAAGCTGCCACTACAAGAATAAAAAACGAAAAATAACGCTTCATTTGATTATCAAATATTTTAACCTCTACTTATCAAATCATTAAAAAGTTATGCAAAGTTGGAGAAACCCCATTTCCATTAAAACGTGTCGATCATGTAGGAAATTTGCACAATTATATAGCATATAAACTCAGCTTTAATAGCTTTGAAATAATAGCTCCAAAAAGAAGCATAAGTTTACATAATTTTTTCAATTAATTTAGCTGTTAGACGACATATCCAGAAAATCTGCCATCTCGTCTACCTCAAAATCATTTTTCCCTTTAAAGGATTTTAAAAGCTTGCCTTTCGGAGAAATGACATACACTCTTGGAAAAGCTTGATCATCATATATTGTAGGCCAATCTTTATCAGCCCGTCTGAAAACAGGAAAAGAATAGCCTTCTTTCTCCATAAACTTTTGGACTTTTTTATCTTCCTTATCAACAGAAATCAAAACAAAGGCCACTTTTTCCTTATCCACTTTATCGTACAAAGCCTGAACTTTGGGCATTTCTTCCACACAGGTAGGGCAGGTAGTTGACCAAACCTTTAAATAAATCAGCTTTCCCCTAAATTTCTCCATTGTAACTTCTCCTGCCCCTAGTTCACGCATTTTCAAGCTATAATCGGCCTCTATTTTATCTTCAAGGGGTCCCTTGTGGGTTTCCCCGAAACGAAAGAAAAGTTTAGCATGGGAAGTCAGATGCGGAGAGCTCATAAAAATGAAGAAGATAACGACAACTATTACCCATAAAAATTTTAAACTCTT
>NZ_SMMB01000811.1 GCF_009711365.1 Xanthovirga aplysinae
ACGATAGAATCACCAGAGGTCAAAACAAAAACTCGTTCTTTTAAAGTAAGTGGAATTTTTTCATCGATCATAAAATCACTTAGCTTTTTTCTCTTATTCATTCCTAAAGGACAAAACCAGTCCCCCTCTTTCCATTTTCTCACTTTTAGAGGAAATTTCAACCTGTCAAAATCCAAGGAGGCATTATTTTTATCCTTTGACATCTGATAATCAATATTATCGAAAATTTTAAAGCCCAGCTTAAAAAAAGCATTTTCAAATTCGGTGTCTTCAACAGCCACTTCCCTGCTCTGGAATGACTTTAACTCCTTGGGAGTAATGATCAATAAAGTACGGTCAATATTTAAACGATGCGTAGGCGATACAAACACTTTACCACTTCCATTTCCCATACGTTTGACCATCTCACGTACCTGTGTATAATTAAAATTATACGGTTTTACCAGCTCAAAAAGGATAATTTCCGGTTGAGATAAACCTTTAATCTTATCAATATCCAGAAAGATTTCCTGTTTCTCATTCTTAATGATATCTTCCCTAACTTCTCTCACCTTTTGTTCAAAAAGATCTTCCACTGCTCTTACACGCTCAACGGTATGGTGAACGGTATTTTCCAGATCTGGATTAATCTGTTTTAATACAGGAATCACCTCGTGACGGATCAGATTACGTGCGTATTTGGTGGACTCATTAGAACTGTCCTCTCTCCAGGTCAATTGATAAGTGGCCACATAATCGCGAATCATTTCCTTATCAGCAAATAACAAAGGACGAATAATTCGGCCATTTTTTGGAAGGATACCATGTAAACCTGAAATCCCTGTTCCCTTTGTTAAGTTATACAATATGGTTTCCAGTGTATCGTTTTGATGATGCGCAGTAGCGATGTACGCATATCCCTCTTTTTTCCTAACTTCCTCAAACCACTCATACCGAAGATAACGAGCGGCCATCTGTGTTGAAATGCCCTCGGAATCAGCAAAAGCTTTGGTTTCAAAATAATTTACATGGAAATCTACCTTATAGCGACGGGCAATCTTTTTAACAAAATTCTCATCGGCATCCGACTCCTCCCCTCTGAGGGCAAAATTACAATGAGCAATACCAAAATTAAGTCCAGCTTTATCAAACAATGCGGCCATTACTACCGAGTCTATTCCTCCACTTACAGCCAGTAAGATTTTTTCTTCCTTATCGAACAAATGTGTATCGTCGATAAACTTCAAAAAATTCTCAATCATAATTTTTAAATCCCTTTTTTCGTTAGCTTTGTGCGAATTAATTCTAAAAGATGAAAGCTGCAACAAAAGTACTATTATTATTCATTTTTATTTGCCTAAACCTTTCTACTGTTAACGCTCAGAGTAGTCAATTTAAATACACCGCTGAATCCCTAAAAGGAGGACAGCGTGATGGCCAAAGATATCGATTACTTAGACGAAATGTGAAATTCAAGCAGAATACCACCCTTATTTATTGCGATTCAGCTTACTTTTTTGATGAATCCAATTATATAGAAGCCTATGGTCATGTAAAAATTATCGACCAAGAAGATAAAACCACTATCACTTCTCAAAAACTCTTTTACGATGGCAACACCAAAATTGCCAAACTACGTGATGATGTGGTCTATAACGACGGGGATTCCCTGCAGCTTTTTACGGATATCCTCGACTACAACAAAATTAAACAAGAAGGGACTTTCTATGAAGGGGGAAAAGTAATTGATGCTGAAAATGTATTAACCAGTAAGACAGGCACCTATTACCGAACCGAATCCCGGGTTTCTTTCCATAAAGATGTGGAACTGGTCAATAAGGATTTCACCCTCAATACTGAAAACCTTTATTACAATACCATCACCAAGATTGCTGAAACAAAAGATTTTACCAAAACAGTTGATAAAGATGGAAACACAATCCTTTCAGATGTTGGTGGAGAATACGAAACTGTCACAAATAACTCCACAATTCAGCATGGAACTGTGGAAACAGAATCCTACATATTAACAGGAGACATTCTTGACTACAACAAATTAACCGATATTCATACAGCCATTGGTAATGTCCTCCTTGTCTCAAAAGAAAATGATGTTTTCATTTATGGAGATGAGGCCAAAATGAGACAAAGTGAAGGGATCACAAAGGTTTATGGAAATCCATTATTAAAACGTCCCTTTGAAGAAGATACTTTATATATGAAGGCGGACAGTCTGATTTCAATTGATCAGCCAGAAGATAATATAAAAGACCTTTTGGCCTACAATAATGTAGAAATATTCAAGCCCGACTTTCAGGGAATCGCGGATTCCCTCAATTATGACATGATCGATTCGGTGCTCTATTTTTACCAGGACCCAGTCCTTTGGACTGAAGGAGACTCTCAAATGGTGGCCGATACCATTAGCACCCTGCTTTCTGAAGGAAAGATTGACAAAATGTATTTGCGCACCAGGTCTTTTATCATCACAAAAGACAGCCTGGAATCTGTTCAAATTGATAGCCTGAATCTTTATGACCAAATAAAAGGTCGTGATATGGATATTAACTTTAAAAATCAAAAGTTAGATTACGCAGATGTAAATGGTAATGCGGAAAGCATATATTTTGCGCTAGACGAATACAATTTACTGGTTGGAATGAATCGCATTTTAAGCAGCGATATGCGTTTACGATTTAAAGACAATAGAATTCATAGTGTTACCTCCTATGTCAAACCCGATGGGGATTTCATTCCCCCTCCTGATATTAATGAACCGGATACCAGACTGGGAGATTTTAAATGGAGAGGAGAAGAAAAACCTGACCTAATCCAAGTACTCAGTGTTCGTCATCCTGAACTTTTAAAAGAAATCACTGAAAAGGAAACAGAATTAAAATCAATTAAAGAGGAAACCTCTAAAAATTTGATTAAGGATCAATAAAAAACTTTCTCTTCTTTTTATGTATAAAAGGGAACCTATAAAATAACTCCCAAGTTTCATTTTGTTCTGGCTATTTTTCTTATTTCAAAATAAAGTACAATTCTCTCTATTAAGCAACACTATTTTCTAAGAAGCTATATATAATTATATCCTTACAAATTCTAGTCTTACTTTTAAATACACCTCAGACAATAGATCCGAGTCCAGGGCAAAATGATGCAAAATTTATTTTCCCCACGCTGATAAAATAACCTCAAATTCTTTGAACAAAAAGCACTGCTTTTTTATTCCCAATTATGCTCCCTTCCACTTAAAAATATTAAAAATGTAGGTTGGATTCGAATTATCCAACAACATTTAAATCACCTGATTTACCTAGATCTTAATAACTGAAATTTATCTTTTTATCTTCAAAATATACAAAAACCCATTTCACAACAGGGAAATCACATTGGTCAATATTATTTTGGAAGATTATTTATTTAAACAGTTAAATAAAATATTATGGAACGCCTTTTTATTTAGTTTATTTTGCTAAAGATGAAAATATTTAAAAATTTTCGACACAAAAAAGATATTTATTTGTTACTTTTAGTAAAGTAGCCCGAAAATAGATTTTAAATAAACTGTGCGAACAATCTTTTTCCTCATATTGTCTCTATTTCTTTCGACCAGTGTTCTGGCACAGAGTTTTCGTCTGCTAGAAGCTGAAAAAGAAGTTTGGGGCACAGTTGATTCAAAGATTAAAGCAGGTCTAAAACTTAAAAATATTAGTGATAATTCATTATCTCTAACCTTTAAGGTGAGGCAAAAGGAGCTCAACAGTGGACAGGAAGCCACATTTTATTTAGGGAAGGAGAAACATAATTTAGGAGAAGAAGAATTTTCCTTTTCAATTGCTTTAAAAGCGGGGGAAACCAGTGCCACCATATTTTCCGAGCTTAGCTCAGGACTTGTTCCCACCACCAGTTACATTTCCCTTTGTATATTTGACGCAAAAAATCCGGCTGACTCCCTTAATCATGAAATCACTTTTTTGGTGGATGAATACAACCCTGACTTACTATTTAATAACCAGAAATTAAAAATCAGCAACGTTTATCCTAATCCGGCCAATGAGCAGGCATTTTTCAATTACCGCATCTATGATACCAGCACCAGTGCCAAATTAGTTATTTACAATGTTTTGGGAAGTATTGTCGGCGAATATGAACTGGATGCTTTTGAAACTTCTTTGGAAATTGCAACAGAAAATTTCCAACCAGGCGTTTACTTTTATACCCTTCATCTGGAAGACAAAACGCAAGTAACAAAAAAATT
>NZ_SMMB01000362.1 GCF_009711365.1 Xanthovirga aplysinae
GGATATACAACTTTTTGTGGATGACAGAGGTCATTTATTTACCAGGTCTAATAGTTGGGATGACAAATGGAGTACATGGCGTAAAGTGTGGAATGATGGAAATTCCAATAGTGCATTAACCGATTGGTCAGCTAAGAATTTATCAGTTAGTGGTGCTGCAGAATTGAAGGGCTCTCTTACCACCAAGGAATACGTTTTTACCCAGGGCACCTTCCAAGAATCTGACATCAGAAGCAAAGAAGACATCTGCGGTATGCACCAGGTACTGGATAAAGTCATGCAAATGAATCCCATCCAATACCGTTACAAGGCAGATCAAAAAGGAAAACGGAAACACCTGGGTTTTGGAGCACAGGAAGTGAAAGAACTATTTCCAGAATTGGTGCATTACTCTGAGGATAAAGACCTTTACAGCCTAAATTATGGCAACTTAGGAGCTATCAATACAGCTGCCATTCAAGAAACCAATATCTGTCTACATCAAGGGTTGCATAAGCATCAAGAAGCCATTGATGAACAAAAAAGGATAATTACTGAACAAAAAAGGGCACAAAAACGACTCGAAAAACAATTGCAAAGTCAGAAGAAGGTTAGCCGACTGCAAAAAGAGAGGATTCAGAATCAACAGGCAAGTTTGGAAGAGCAGAAAAATTTACTGGACCAACAAGAAGAAAAAATTCTTTTACAACAAAAAAAGATTCAGGTACAGCAATCCGGCTTACAGCAACAAAAAAGAAATAATGCCAAGTATTCAGAAAGAGTAGAATGGCTACAATCGAGCATGGTGGAACATAAAAAACGTTTTGAGGAGCAACAAAAAAATAATGCCGCCTTGAAGGAAATGCTTCAACTTCAGGAGGTGAAAATGACTCAGCAATCCGAAGAAATGCAGGAAGTTAAAAAGTTGCTAACAGAGCTTTCAGCACCCATTATGGAAAAAATGGGTAAAAAATGGCGCTCTTTGTTTGGTGAATAAGTTCACTTGGGTAGTTGAGAAATGGGAGCTCTATGATTTTCTAAAGCCCCATTTTAGAATATAAACCAGCAGTGTCCCTTTTTTCCCTTAATAAGGGAAGAGGGGCTAAAGAAGGGTTTCTTAATTATTTACCATAAGGAATCATTAAAAGGAAACCCCATTCTCTTAGTGTTTTAACGGAATCCTAGCTTGGGTGATCATATAAACAAATGACCCACCCCAACAAAATCAGAATAGATATCAATGAAAAAATTACACTTTACCGAAGGCGGC
>NZ_SMMB01000785.1 GCF_009711365.1 Xanthovirga aplysinae
TGTACGCCATCCCATTTTTTGTCCTGGCGATAATCCTCGAAATATTTATTGCCAGAAAAAGGGAAAAACATCATGACTGGTTTGAAGTCAAAGATACGGTCAGTAGTCTTACCATGGGTATTGGTAATGTAATTGTTAGCATTCCTGCTAAATTTATTTTTTTGGGAGTGTACCTATATCTCTATGATAATTTCAAATTATGGGATTTAGATTATTCCTGGTGGGTATGGGTATTGGCTTTTTTTGGAGAGGATTTATCCTATTACCTTTTTCATTCCACCAGTCATTTTGTTCGTATTTTTTGGGCCAGTCACGTAAACCATCATTCCTCTCAAAAATATAATTTGGGGACAGCCTTGCGGCAGGAATGGTCAGGAGTTTTTTATGATTTTATTTTTTGGATGTGGCTGGCCGTTATTGGGTTTCCTCCCCTCATGATTTTGACTTTAAGGGGAACCAATTTGCTTTTTCAGTTTTGGATTCATACTGAAGCTGTTGGAAGAATGCCTGGCTGGTTTGAGTTTATTTTTAATACGCCCTCTCACCACAGAGTACATCATTCTTCCGACGTTAAGTATTTGGATAAAAATTTTGCAGGCACACTCGTAATATGGGACAGGATATTTGGTACTTTCAAGGAGGAAGAAGAAAGACCAAATTATGGCTTGACAAAAAATATCAATTCCTATAATCCAATAGTTATAGCTTTTCATGAGTGGAGTGATATTATAAAGGATGTTATGAAACACCCCAGGTATGCCTTTCAATATCTTTTTTATGCTCCTGGATGGAGTCATGACGGTTCCCGGAAAACCACTAAACAATTATTGAAAGAAATGAATACTCAGAAACTTAGTGGCAATAAGGAATTGGTTGAAAGAGAGGAGTATTAGATTAGAGGCAGTTGACTTAACTTTAAAATCTTGATAGTAACCATTAGGGAAATACATACATTTTATAATTGATTTTTCCTTAGGCTTTCAGTAGGAGGGGAGGGGCCATGATTAGGAAAGATTTTTCAAATCTATTTTGATTTATCTAGATTAAGATTTTCCATCTTTTTTCGGGTTGGAGTTAATTTTCTATTTATTAAAAATTGAGTAGGGTTATAGAATCAAACTTTACAAAGCAGAGGGTGAATTTTAAATACTGAACGGCTAAATGTTGTATAATCAAGAGGAAAATCGTAGTTTCTTTTTGATCACCATTAAGTTAAATCTTCTTTCTATTATTTAATTATAGGTAATTAATGGTGCCAAGCAATAAACTAAAAAGGATAAACCATGTCTTCTAAAGTTATTTTAATTACTGGTTCCTCTTCCGGAATTGGGCAAGTGTGTGCGGAATACCTTAGTCAAAGGGGCCATAGAGTTTATGGGACAAGTCGTAAAACTCCCCAGAAAGAAACTCCATACGAGTTGATAAACATGGATGTAAATGATGATGCCTCTGTTAAAAGAGGTATAAGTTACATTATGGAAAAGGAGGGCCTTTTGGATGTGGTGATTAATAATGCTGGATTTGGGATTGCTGGGGCAGTGGAAGACACATCTATTGAAGAAATGAAATTTCAGTTTGAAACAAATTTCTTTGGCGTACTACGGGTATGCAATGAAGTGCTTCCTTTAATGCGAACCCAACAATTCGGGTATATAATAAATATTGGCTCTATTGCAGGGCTTATAGGGGTTCCTTTTCAAGGAGCTTATAGCGCCAGCAAATCAGCTTTGAAGGGTTTGACAGAGGTAATGCGGATGGAAGTGAAGCCTTTTGGTATTCATACAGTCTTAATTGAACCCGGGGATTTTAATACGGGGTTTACAGAGAACCGAATATTGACGAAGTCGTCTCAATCTAATTCTCCATATTCCAAACGTTTTAAAAGTGGTTTGCAAAGTTCCGAAGAAGATGAGTTAAAGGGCTCTGACCCTAAAAAGATCGCTGAACTGTTGGATTATATTATAAACCACCCTTCTCCACGTCCTCAATATAGGGTTGGGCCTATTCTAGAACGATTTGCGGTGCATTTAAGAAAATACATTCCATCAAAGTTATTTGAAAAGATAATTATGAAGAATTATAATGTCTGATAAGTTTAAAAGGATTTTAAATGTTGCTAACTGAAAGCAGCAATTGGAGTTAAAAGTATGGGGTAAGGAATGGGGATGTTGGCATAAAAAATAAAAATAATTTGCAGATCCATTTAATAAGTGGCATAAGGATTGCTTCTTAATTTTCAAGCCTTTAAATCTTGCATTTTTTATTAATTTATCTAGCAAGTGTCCTATTCGTAGGAGAAGGAAGAAAGTAAATTAAGAGATTCCTTATTGTACCTTCAGGTACATGGTCAATTAATATTACTTCTTTTTAAAGGCATTAAACTTTGAGCTTTGATGCTCCAACTTTTTAAATTATAAGACTATGTTAAAGATTAGGGTAAGATCGATGAGGATGTTTTTTCAGCTATTGTCCGTATTAATTGTATTTGTTTTCATTAACGGTTGTAGTAAGGAATCTAAATCAGGGGAAGAAAATTCAGAAGCTACAGCTGATGAGCGGGTAACAAGTGAAATGGGAGGCACAGATGCAGAAGTTATTCAAGATTTAGGGGTTTCTGAACAGGAGGGAGGCTCCCAACAGTCCATTAGTGAAAATGAAGCTTTGCAAGCCTATCTTGAAGGACTTAAGGTAGAATGGAAAGAAGCAGAAAACCCATTGACTGCCACCTTTATTGGAAGTGAAATGGGAGATTATTTTCATTTGGTATTTGAAGATGCCAATGGAAAGCGTTATGATTTTGGCAATGGGAAAAATGAATTAGGTGACATTAGTCTTTTTGATGAAGAGACCCTGGAAAGTAACTCTTCTTTTGTGGGAAAACAGTTTAAAATCAGGTGGGATTGGAAGTTGTCAAGTTTTTCCTGCTGTGAAGGACAGATGAATCCTGTGGAGGCCGAAGTTCCTTCTATTGTTAATATAGAACCATTGAATGAGTAATAGCCTTTAGATGGCTTTTTGACTGATTTTATGGTTTTGTTTGGGAGTATTCCTTCTAGTGTGTAAAATGTACTGGGTAAAAGGAATACTCCCAAAAACTTTCAAAGAACCCTTTTGTTTTCGCTTTTGGTTATTTGATCTGTTATAATTTTTTCCATTAATGGGAAAACCATTTCCCAACCTTTAATCGCTTCCTCATATCGTTTCTTGCCATTTTCCACAGTGGCAAAATCTCCCTGAATTAATCTTAGACGAGTACTATCTTCCGATTTTTCTAAGTTGTATGTTAAATTCACATAATTTTCTGGAACATCTTCAATGCCCATGTTAGGATCTAACATGCTAAAGGTAACTTTTTCACCTTTTAAGATTTCAATGATTTCTCCTTTTACATAAGTCACTTCTTTACCATTTTCTGACTTTCCTTTCCAGGTTATTGAACTTCCTTGCTTCCATTCAGACAAAACTTCACAACCAAACATATATTGTCGGGTCATTTCAGGGTTAGTTAATAAATTCCAAATGCTTTCTTTTGAGGCGGGGAAATCGATTTCTTTGTTTAATATCAGTGTATTGTTCATCTTATTTAGGGATTAAGGAATTAATGATTCAAATATGGTGAGGGATTTATTTATTTTGTTGTACCATTGGGATAATGTCTAATACTTTTGGGAGCTACTCCAAATTCTTTTTTGAAAGCTTTTGAGAAATGTTGAGGAGAACTATATCCTGTTTCAAATGCAATTTCTTTCGCTGATTTATCCGATTCCAAAAGAAGATTTTTGGCTATATTCATTCGAATTTTATGGATATAGCCAAATACAGTAGTGCCAAAAAGCTCTTTAAACCCTTTTTTTAGTTTGTATTCATTGAGTTGAATAAGTTTTGATAATTCCCTTAAGGTAGGTGGGTTTTCTATGCTTTGGGACAAAATTTCCTTTGCTTCAAACAGTTTGTTTTTGTCTGTTGTAGTTTTAATGAAATTTTGTGTGGATTTCT
>NZ_SMMB01001092.1 GCF_009711365.1 Xanthovirga aplysinae
GTCCTGATCACTTTTGATCTCTTTTCTTTTTGCACTCTTATAACTTCATGTTAGAAGGTGGCAGTGATAGGCAAAAGAATTATGATTAGGAAATCCTCTTGATGTAGGAATAAAAATGTTTTGAATTTCTCTGGGTTTGCTCAAAGGGTTACTAACTATAACTTTTCTGTTAATTTGTCAAGGTACATCCATAATTTGGCCGATTTAGTTTCTTGGAGGCATATATAGTGATCGACTTTTTTCATTTGTTGATTCTTCCATTTGGTTTTTTCTTATGAAATAGAATTCAAATCGCTTTCACAAATTAAGAAGTTCTTTTTCTGTTTGAGTATTGACTACATTTAACTTTTCCTGCAATTTGTCCAGAATTGATGTTATAAGCCTTCATCTGAATTTTTGTATGATGTTTACACTTCCCCAATTAATAATAATTTGGTAATCTGGCTTTGGGGGTTTTAAAAAAGGACATTCTCCACCTTAGGGGCTAATCTTTTTAGAGGGTTTACTTTATTTCCTGTTTTATATGCCATAAAAGAGCTTTTATTATGATTCCATTGGAAAAACAAGTTTCTTTTTTGGTGTAAAAGTATAATTTGATTTCTGTTTTTTTTATTGAATTATTTAACGAAAAAAATAAATGTTTTCCTTTTCAAAAGAATATAGGGCCTGTATACCTGTAAAATAGAATACATGAGGTTAT
The DNA here is from genome assembly GCF_009711365.1 of Xanthovirga aplysinae. Lineage (GTDB taxonomy): Bacteria > Bacteroidota > Bacteroidia > Cytophagales > Cyclobacteriaceae > Xanthovirga > Xanthovirga aplysinae. Next base: position 701 of record NZ_SMMB01001092.1, read on the forward strand.
TCTATTTCTCACATGCTTCAAATAAGATAAATTCTCGTTTGAAATATACTATCCCAGAGGGAATAATGATTGAAGAGCTTAGTTAGAGTAATGCCCTTAAAAAAGCAAAAAGAATAGGAGGTTTAGTGAAAATTATAAATTAATGATAGGTAATTTGCCTTTATTAATTTGATAAATGGATATGATTTAATAATAAAATTGCTCAAATTGCCTTTACTGTTTATTTAAAGAAAAATGATATGATATTTTTTCGATAATCCATTGATTTTTTCTAAAATGCTTAGGGAAAAGATTACCATTTAATGGTTTTTATATTTGATGGTGTTTGTAAATTTAGGTTTAAGCAATGTTTTTCACATTCGTCTGGAGTCCATATGAGGGTACTCTTTTTTTGAGACCACAGCTTCCCAATTAATGAATTCTAGAAATGTTGTAGCAATAGATGAAGAATAAACTGTCGTTGGGGAACCATTCGGTGTAGCATGTAGAATACGTTGGCTCTGTTTATGTTTTTGTAAAAGAGAATGTAGGTTGGCAAAGTACTGAAAAAAGTAAAACCTACTGCTTTTGAGGTTGGAGGAATTTGTGGTTTGGTTCTTTAAATTAGCATTTACAGAGCCTAAGTTGTGGTTGTTTCTTCAAACACCTATAAAATTGGTGATTTCACAAAGAAATCTTTTAAAGAAAAAATAAACCTTGAATTTAGATGAAAAAAGAATTACTCAACCATTTAGTAATAGGATTGAAACAATGGAGATCAAAAAGCATTACGATTTTCATGTTCTTTTACATATTCTTAATCGGTATTACTTTGAACAATACTTATGCACAGGGTTGGTTTGAAGATGGCACTACTCCCTACCTTAGCCCTGAATTTAACGTTGAAGGCATGGGGTTTGGAGGTGCTGTGGATGTAGATGGTCGATATGCAGTGGTGGGGGCCAAAGGGCGAGATGGTGAAAAGGGAGCTGCTTTTGTATATTGGTATGATGGAGAATCCTGGGTGAAGCAAGCCGAATTGACCGCCTCTTACGGAGATGCAGGGGATTGGTTTGGGTACTCTGTCAGTATTTCTGGTGATCAGATTGTAGTGGGAGCTCCTCGGGAAAGTAATCCATATTGGACTTTTTCTGGTGCCGTTTATGTGTTTGAAAAGCCGGCTGAAGGTTGGAGGGATATGAACCAAACTGCAATACTTACCGATTCTTATGGGGGGCATTGGGATGAATTTGGTACTTCAGTGAGCATTTTTGGCGATCAGATTGTTGTAGGAGCTCCCTTTGATAGATTTTATGATATTGAGTTGGGCTCTGTGATGGGTGGTGCCGCTTTTGTTTTTGAAAAAGGAGATGGGGGTTGGAGAGATATTATTGCTAGGACCAAACTAGTTCCCTCAGAAAGAAATGAAGATGAACGATTTGGTATTTCAGTTGATATATGGGAGGGACAAGTAGTTGTTGGGGCTTCCTACGATGATAATTATGCCGGTGCGGCCTATGTATTTGAAAGGCCTTTGGATGGGTGGAAAGAAACCCGCCAGACTGCGAAATTGATTGCTTCAGATAGGGGGAACTCTGATTTCTTTGGGAAGTCGGTAAGTATATCTGAAAATCAGATAGTGGTAGGAGCTGAGGGACATGAAAATAATGATGGTGTTTCTGGTGCCGCTTTTGTGTTTGAAAAGCCTTCGAATGGTTGGCAGGATATGCAGCCAACCGCCAAGATGGATGTTTTAGATCCTGAATATGATAGGGGATTGGGCCGTTCGGTGAGTATTTCTAATAATAATCTGGTAATTGGGGCCTATAATATGGCTTATTTTTTTGAAAAAGATTTTGATGGCTGGCAGGATATGACTCAGACCTTTAAGTTAAGCCCTTCAGATGACAATTCTGATTCCTTTGGTAACTCAGTAAGTATCTCTGGAAATCAGGTTGTGGTTGGAGGGCCTTGGACTGATGATAAGGATAATGGTTCGGGCTCGGTATATTTCATGAATAAAGACGATGCAGTTGGTCCTTTGTTATCAGAAGAACAAAAAATAATTGCACCAGATTTTTATGCCAATACTTGGAACGAAACTGGAAGTGCTTTAGCCATAGATGGGGTATATGCCGTAGTGGGAGTGCCTGGTTATGATGACTCTAGGGGAAGAGTAATGGTGCTTTGGTACGACGGTGACCATTGGTTGAAGCAAGCTGAATTAAGTGCTTCTGATGGGGAGGACGGAAATAATTTTGGATCTTCTGTAGATATTTCGGGTGACCAAATTGTGGTTGGGGCTTATAATGACCATCCTGAAGAAAGATCTCGTTCAGGGTCTGCATATGTGTTTGAAAAACCAGCGGAAGGATGGCAGGATATGAGTCAGACGGCTAAATTAAGCCCTGCTTTTCAATTTAATGATGAGGACGATTTTGGATATTCAGTAAGTATTTCAGGAGATCAGGTGGTGGTGGGGGCCCCATTTCATTATGATGATAATGACCGTGGATATGTATATGTATTTGAAAAACCAGCCGGTGGATGGCAGGATATGAACCAGACCGCTACACTGAGGACTGAGGGAGGTACTTCAAAAGATTGGTTCGGTGCTGCAGTGGATATTTCCGGAAATTTAATTGCTGTTGGAGCACCAGAGGATAGGGTAGGAGAGGAGCTTTCTGGTTCGGTCTATTTATTTCAAAAAGAGAATGATCGCTGGCAAAATATGACTGAGACGGCCAGGCTGTTTTCCTCGGATGGAGATTTTTTAAATTATTTTGGCACTTCAGTGAGTATTTCGGGAGATCAAATAGTAGTTGGAGCTTATGGGAGTATTTCTAATAAATTTTCTCCGGGAAAAGCTTATGTATTTGTAAAGGGAGTGGACGGTTGGCAGGATATGAGTGAGACTGGTATATTGAGTGCTTCGGATGGGCATACAAACAATTATTTTGGGAAATCTGTGAATATTTCAGGAGAGCGTGTCTTGGTAGGGGCACCCAAAGACAGTAATGGAAGCATATACTCTGGTTCGGCTTACATTTTTGAAAAGGGAGAAAATGGTTGGATGGATATGACCGAAAATTATAAAATTACCCCAAAAAACGGTCGGCATAGGGATTATTTTGGTACCTCGGTTGGAATTTATGAAGGAGGTATTTTGGTAGGGTCTCCCTATAAAGATGAAGAGGGGACAAATTCAGGGGCCGTTTATTCTTTTAAATTTTGCTCTAATGGTTTAGAAAAACCCCAGAACCAGAGTCTAGAAGTTGATGCTAACTGTAAAGCCATTTTACCGGATTATAGTGGGCTGATTTCCCTTCCGGAAGGTGTTTCTCCTGAATCCACGATTGTGCAAAATCCTGAAGTAGGATCTATTGTTACAAGTAATACTAAGGTTTCTCTAACACTTTTGGAGGGTTCGGGCGATTGTGCGACAGTGAGTTTTGAAGTGGCTTTATTGGATAAAATGGCTCCGGAATTAAGTCAACCTTCAGATCAAACCTTAGTAAAAGATGATAAGTGTGAGGCAATTTTACCGGATTATCGTTCTTTGGTAAGTATTTCAGATAACTGCGACCCTTTCCCTTCCTTGGAACAAAGTCCTGAAGCGGGGACTGTAGTTTTTGAGTCGACCCAGGTGACGCTGCAGGCTACAGATGACTCAGAAAATAGTTATTCGGTGAGTTTTGAAGTGGAGTTATTGGATAATCATCCTCCCGATCTGAGCCAACCTTTGGATCAAGTGTTGATCAAAGATGAAAATTGCCAAGCGGTCTTACCGGATTTTAGTTCATTAATTACAATTACTGATAATTGCGATAATAACCCTCAATTGGTCCAGGAACCGGAAGCAGGTGAATTGATCACGGAAACAACAAATGTAAAGCTTATGGTGACAGATATATCAAATAATAGTAGTTCGGTGAGTTTTTCAGTCCACCTTGTAGATGAATCAGCTCCAGCCATTAATCAGCTTTCCAATGTTGAATTACCAACTGATGAAAGTTGTGAGGTCATATTGCCAGATTTTTCAGCAAACTTTGTGGTTTCAGATAATTGTGATTCAGATCCCTTGGTTGTTCAAACCCCCGAACCTGGTACAGTGATCACAACTCCAACGACAATTTTCATGAAGGTAAGTGATGTCTCTAATAACAACACAGAATGGACCTTTGAGGTCATTCCAAATGATAATAGGGAGCCTGTCCCTAATTTGGAAAATTTAGCCATAATAAATGGGGCTTGTGCGGTTTTTGTGCCAACAGCCCCAACAGCCACAGATAATTGTGGTGAGGAAATTATTGGAAAAACTGATTTATCCATCTTTCCAATTGAAAAGGTGGGAACTACAGAAATTGTTTGGAAGTTTGAGGATGGAAATGGGAATAGCACTACTCAGACCCAACAGGTGATCATTTCTCCCCTTGATAATTCCATTACTCAAAATGAAGAGGGCCTAATGGCCACTGCCAATGGGTATACTTACCAGTGGTTGGATTGTGCTAATGGAAATGCTCCTATTTCTGGAAAAACCGACCAAACTTTTTTTCCTAAAGAAAGTGGCAGTTATGCTGTTGAAATAAGTGATGGAATATGTTCAGTTATCTCCAAATGTCGGGAATATGTTATCCTTGGAGTTAATGAATCTAATGGTTATTCCCGAATTAAGACTTACCCTAACCCTACAAATGAATTACTTTATATTGAAAAGGAAAGCTCTGCACCCATTAACATTCGCCTTATTGATTCTTGGGGAAGAGAAAGAGTTCAATTAACTTCTCATGAAAAGATTACTCTATTGAATTTAACTTCCTACTCGGCTGGAATTTATTACTTAATTATTTTCAGAAATGGAGAAAATCAATTAGTTCAGAAAATATTGAAACAATAACTCTTGTTAGTAAAAAGAAAGTCTTCCCATTAAAGAAAATGGATGGAAAGACTTTCCTTATTCTGGGAAATATTAATGAGGGTGATTCCCTGCTTATTGTTTTTTTATTAACCTGAAGTGCTGACTTGTTGCTCCCTCTATTTGAACCATATACAATCCGTTAGAAAGGGAACGAATATCAATTTGATCCTGCTCATTTTTGATTTCTCTCCTCATTAAGGTTTGCCCTAATGTATTTACTATTTTTATTTGGTAGGTTTTTCCAGATTGTATACCTTTTATTTGGAAGTAGTTGCCTGCTGGGTTGGGAGCATAAGTTAATGCTGTTTCGTTTAAGTCTTGTATTCCTGTGATGGGACTAATAATTAACCAGGAATATACTTCTGCTTCATAATTATTTTCTTTAATGGTAGCGTAAACAGTATATTCTCCAATTTCAATCGGAAATTCCTTACCATATTTATTATTAATAGCATATTTTACTTCCAGGTTAAGCCCTTCCGGAATGATTGTTACATTAACTTGCTTTGGTGCCCATCATGAAACTGTTCTAGATCATTAAAAATAATCTCTGCTTTTGCTTTCTCAATTATAAGTTTTGCTGATTTACTGCTGGTTGAATAATTGTTACTCAAGGTTTTTTTATGATTTGGATAATTCCAACTGAGTTCAACATGTTCATTATTTATTTCTAATGCTTTATAAGCAGTGGGGGAGACAGGAATACAGTTTAAGGTGGCTTTTCAACCAGATCTTGTTTTTTCCCCTTCGTCGGACCAAAAGGTAAGGGGTAAGGCTTCACCTGGTTTAGTAGAAGTTACAGAAAAAGGAAATTGTTGGTCATAAGATCCGTGAAATCTGTGAATTAAAGGGGCTGAAGGGATTTCTCCATCATAAATGCCAAGTTGATCATTCTGACCTTCAAGAAACATCTGCTCGAAATTGATATGAAGTAATTCTTTTTTGTCTCCTGGCTAGATGGTTTGAGTAATATGCATATTGGGAGCATAAGTCTCCTTGCCACCAGGGTTTAAATAAAGACCTTCACAAACAGTTAGGGTATCTTCACTCATGGTGTAACTTTTCTGAGAATAAGATATCGTCGTCAGGAAAAGTAAAGTTGTGCCAAGTAAAGTTGTCTTCATATTTGAAAATGGCTTCAATCTAACTTAGTATGTATTTTTTGTATAATTTATCTAAAAATTAGAAATATTTTATTGGTTTTAATGTTGTTTATAAAATATTATTTAGTAATGAATTGTTTTTATTTTGAAGATTAGTTCAAGATTTTTTTTCTACTTGAGTTATTTGATCTTTTAATTGGTCAGTTTATTATTTCAGGTTTTGATGTATTGATAAATTTGAAGGTTATAAAAAGATCGGTATTAAATTAATGGATGCTATACATCAAGAAAATTGACATATAGAATTTATCATAAAAAAAGAAATGAAGGAAAGCAATAAGAAAAGGAAAGAAAAACCTTACTAATGACTATAAATGAAAGGTTTATTTAAGGAAGGGAAGTGGGATTACTTCCCGATACAAAATCTTGTTATTGTATGGTTATCAGGTGTTTGTGGTTTCATGGTAACGAATTAGAAACAAAAATATGGCATTTTTGGGATAATAAGGAGTAGGAAAAAGAAAATTAAAAAATGAGCAAATAAAAAAATACCGCCCTATAAAAGAAGCGGTTTTCTGGCAGAAATTTAACGGATTAGGCAGCAACGGATGAACCGACATAGGAACTATTTGAAACTTCAAGACCTACTTCGGTGATAAATGCTATAAAGAACTGTAAAGTATTACCTGTGTAATTATCGGGTGCAGATAGGTTTTGCGATCCTGCACTTCTGGCAGCTCCGGAATTAGTAAAAACTACTTCCCCGTTCCACTCATTGTATATTAAGAGCATGGATTTGTCAGTTGCCAAGACTGAACCTTGAACTAAATTGTCGTCCCAACTAAAGGTGGCAATTCCACTGGTGGAGGTGTCGATACTTGGGTTTAAAGCTCCAATTAATGCACCACGGCTGATTAATACATTAGTATAGTCAATGGTGAAATCTGGGGAATTTCCTACAATGGCATTTTTAAGAATGTAAGACATGGCAGAGTTGAACTCTGTTTTTTTATTGCCAAACCTTTGTAGCCAACTTTGATAAAGTCTTTCATCGGCTTCAAGAATTGCAAAGCGGTGATAAACTTGTTTCTTTGGGTTACCTGTCCCTGAGTTCGAGGGGTGGCAACATTGGACGGCTTGACTCGCATATAGTCAATGCCTTTCCAATTGCCTCCAATTACGTTTCCGACCTTGCCGGAAAAGCCCCCTAAAATTCCTTGGTTAATTCTTCCCATAACATTCTGTCCTATATAAAGCCTTTTCGTTGCTAAGAGTGTTTCA
>NZ_SMMB01001283.1 GCF_009711365.1 Xanthovirga aplysinae
AAAAATGTGGGGTTAAGTAATCTAATTTTTTAGCCGCGAACCAGAGCCATCAGTTCGGCCTCTACTTCCCAGTCTTTAGCCAATCGAAGCATGGCTGTGGCTTCCATCTCTGTGATGTATCCTTTTTGATGATTGGCTTTCCAAACTCTATTTAGGTAGGAGAGTTTTATTTCTTTTTTTTCCTTCCCAATCATATTGTTCAAATAATCTCTACCCCGTTCAAAGGCGGTGTAAAAATCTTTAGCAATGAAAGTATTGGCCCATCTTAGTTCATTGATGGCGTCCAATTCCTTGGCTGCTTTTTCAAGAATTTTTTGTTCGTCTTCATCCATTCCATGGTAATGGAAAATCATGGATTTAAGCAACAAAAATGCTTTTTTCTCTTCACTTGTCATGTAAACTATGGACTTCCTTAGCCAGAATTTGGGTTTAAATAGGGGTAAGGGGATAAAGGATAGGCTTACTTGGGCTGGCATCTAACTCCAAGCTGGTGATCTGTAAATTTAACAAATAGACCCCATCTTTTACATGATTTTCTACAAAAATCAACTCGGTGATCGTGGCATTTTTCCTAGTTGATTCGGGAAATTGCCAAAAAGCTTTATGAGCGTTGAGTTTCCCTCCATCCAATTCCCGATCTAAAGAAGGGAGATCGGTAAGTAAATGATTGATGCCAATAGATGCCAAATATTCAATTGCATTTGGATCAAAATAAGGTGGGTTTGTGCCTGACCATATTTTTTTCTTTTTACCTACCTCATTAGGTTGGGTCCTGATAATGATGGCCTCCGCTTCCGTTTCCTTCAGAGCACCTTTGATGGAGGCAAGGCTTATGACTTCGTCTCCAGAGGTTGTTAGCTCTGGTTTAACTGATATTAACTCGGCTAGAAAATGAAAGTTTTGTAGTAAGCGATTCAGTGTGGCATTATTATCAGATGAGATGTGACCGTAACATTCTGTGTGGGTGCCATTTCCATGAGGGGTAAGGCTGATTTTTTGATGATTTACAGGTCCGCCTTGTGCAACACTGCCGATAAATTTACCTGAAATAATGGGTTCGGTTTGTACAGATTCTGCCCAATAGCAATTTGGGTTTTCCCTCCCCGATTTTAAAGGTATTGAAATATCAATGGGTTGATGGAGTAGAGCTTTATATTTTTTTTCTCCAGTTGAAAAAGTTATGGCTTCAATCATAAAAGGAATAGATAAACTTCGCTGACAAAAGGTTAGAAATTACGAATAACATGACTGAATGCCAATGAGAAATTTGATTTTATGGATTTAACTTGTTCTAATCCAAGAAAATTTAAAAAGAAACTAGAAAATATCCTGTTAAAAAAGGGAGCCATCCCTTATCCCAAATTGTACAAAAGGCTTTTGGTTGATTTTGGTAAGATTAGGTATTAGGTCTCAATTTTTATCTGAAGCTTTTTACATATTCGCATTTCACAATTATTTCTCTGTTAGTTTTGAATAAAATATCTTGAGAAAATAGTTATGGAATATTGGGGAAATGCAAAATCTTGGGTTTTGACAGTGGATAGGGCTTTAACTGATAAAAAGGTCAAGGGTAATTTTGTCTGCAAGCAGTTTCCCTTTGTCTGTAAGTTTAAGATGATTTTCTTGATCAATAAAAGCCATTTTACCCGTAATCAAATCGTTTAAATACTCCTTTTGATCTTTAAGCAAATCATATTGAAAGTCTTTTTTAAGTTTCTCCAAGTTACAGCCCCAAGATGTTCGTAAAGTAGTCAAAATATATTCATTTAGTCGTTCAGTAGGACCTAATATATCGAGTTCAAAGGGTATTTTGTTTTGTTTTAGCGATTTAATGTAAGTGACATTATTGGAAGCATTGAATTGACGGTTTTTCCCATCAAAGGAATGAGCAGAGGGGCCAACTCCTAGGTATTTTTCTTGCTTCCAATAATTGCTGTTGTGACGAGAATGTTTATTAGGCAAACAAAAATTTGAAATTTCATACTGTTGATAACCGTCCTCTTTTAAATGGTGAATTAATAATTCAAAATCCGAGGCTGCTCTTTCCTCATCAATCGGCTGTATTTTACCTTTTTTTAACCAATTGCCAAAAACGGTTTTGTTTTCTATGGTCAGACAATATGAAGATATGTGTTCTGGACGAAGCTGTTGGATGGTTTCTAGGTCCCTTTCCCAAACGGTTTGGCCTGTAGCTGGAATGGCATAAATTAGGTCCAGGTTCAGATTATCAAAACCAGCCCGACGAGCATTTTCAACACTGATGAGGGCTTCTTCTGCACTATGTGCGCGGTTTAAAAATTTCAGGTTATAATTATTGAAAGATTGAATTCCGATGCTTAATCGATTAACCCCGCAGGATTTAAAAACTTTAAGATTGGATGGACTAAGATCATCGGGGTTGGCCTCCAGTGTGATTTCTACCGAAGTATCTACACTGAAGTATTTGTATATGGTATCTAGTAATAGGTTTAGTTCTTCTGCTGAGAGTAGGGAAGGTGTGCCACCTCCAAAATAAATGCTTTGCAGACTTTCTCCCTTTAAGTAAGGTTTTTGCAATTGAAGTTCCTTTGCAATGGCTTTAATAGTCTCTTGCTTTTGGCCTGTGTTTGTACTAAAATGAAAATCACAATAATAACATGCCTGCTTACAAAAAGGGATGTGTAAATAAAGTCCAGCCAAAGTTTTTGTTAAATTTAAGGGTTTTAATCATTAGTTTTAGTTCGCAAAAATAAAACCTAACCTTACTTTTAGGTAAGGGTTTTTATTTTCAACGGTTGCACTTCGTTATTAGTGCAGTTTTTAATGATGCCTGAGTTCATATCTTCTAGGTTTATTTTTTTTGAGGTGGCTATAAGTCTCCTTAAGGTTAAATAAATTTTAAATATCATTTTTAATGAGGTCCATTTTAAAGGCAAATGTAGTGAAGCAATTAAAAAGGATCACCCTTTTCTTTTTCTTGTTTTCTAATGCTTCGGTAAAAGCCCAACAAACTAAGCCCTTCCTTCATGTCAATTATCCCGATTCCGTAAATGAAATAATGGCGGCCTTTTCTTTTGATGCCAACCAAAAAGATTCTCTTTCTACTTTAGAGACATTAAAATCCTTGTTAAGAGATTTGCAGGATGAGGGGTATTTAACTGCTGAAGTGAAAAAAATGAATTGGAATAAGGATACGCTTAAGGCAGCATTAAATATTGGTCAGCGATTTACTTGGGTCAATCTTTCCCCAGGAAATTTAAGAAGCCGGTTTCAACAAAGGTTGGGGTTTCGGGAAAAATTTTTTAACAAAAAGCCCTTTCGCTATCAGGAGGTTTCAAAACTAATGGAAAAGTCACTTGTTTATGCGGAGCAAAATGGGTTTCCCTTTGCCCGAATTCGACTGGATTCTATAGAAATAAAGCCCACGTCGGTGAATGCTCAAATTTCCTATACCAGCGGACCGTTAATTACCTTTGATTCTATCCGTATTCATGGAAATGCCAAAATAAAACCTACCTTTTTGCAAGCCTGGCTAGGAATTGAGCCTGGCAAACCTTATGATGAACGACTAATAACCCATCTGAGCAATGAGCTAAAACAATTACCGTTTTTGAAAATTGAAAAAGACCCAGAAGTAAGCTTTAGAAGAGGTAAGGCTATTGTGCATGTTTTCGTTTCAAGAAGGAAAACAGATCAACTGGATGGTCTGGTTGGGATTTTACCAAAGGCTTCCGAAGAGGGAAAAATGTTGATTAATGGGGAATTCCAAATGAAGTTTAATAATTTATTTGCCAGTGGTAAAATGCTGCATTTGAATTGGAAAAAATTAAAAGAAGGTTCTCAACAGTTGGTGGTGGGTTATGAGCATAAAGCCTTGCTTTATGCTCCCTTGTCGGTTTCGTTAAATTTTGAGTTATATAAAGAAGATTCAACTTTCATAAACCGGGATTTGAGATTTGCTCTTTCTTGGCATAAAGGCTTGCCTGGGCGGTTATCAATCTTTAGCCAAGTAAGTACATCTAGTTTGTTATCCATTGAGCCCTATTTGGCTATGGATGATTTATCGGGTTTTGCAGATAATCAGTTGGTTTCTTATGGTTTTGGCTATAAGTGGAATGGATTGGATGACCCCTTATTTCCTAATCAAGGAAGCTTTATTGACCTTGAAGGATCATTTGGCCGTCGAAAAATAGTTAAAAATATTGGTTTGCCGGAACAGTATTATGAGGATCTGGATTTGGAGAGTATGCAGTTTGAGATTCATGGTGTGATGGGACGTTACTTTTCTTTTTGGCGTAGATTGGTGTTGTTGGCTCAATTACAGTTTGGAGGGCAAAAAAATGATCAGCTTTTACAAAATGAATTAATTCGATTAGGAGGGTTTCAAATATTAAGAGGGTTTAATGAAAATGAGTTTTTTGCCTCCGCTTTCGCCCTATCAACCGTTGAGGTACGTTTTTTGATTGAAAAAGAGGCTTATCTTATGTTTTTTTATGATCAGTCTTATTTAGAAAATCAACTTCAGGGGGATAATCAATATCCTTTAGGCCTGGGGGCAGGCCTATCATTTTCCACTGGTTCCGGTGTTTTTAGTTTTATTTATGCTATAGGACAATCTAAGTTTCAGCCTCTGGCATTTGACCACTCAAAAGTTCATTTTGGCTTCACAAGTCGTTTTTAAGATTTAATTCTTCGTCAGAGGACGTTGAATTTTTTCGAGTTCCTTTAAATTTTATCTTTGCAACTTTACTGTGTCTATTTTTGCATAAAGACTTTAACATTAAACAAAGAACCTTTCTTTTGTTTGGAGGAATTTAGTGCCTTTTTAGTTAAGTAAATGCTGATTATTTTAAGGAATAAGCAGATCAGTGAAGATAATTTCGAATTAAGATAAGATTAAAGGGTTACGAAAAAGGACTGAAAAAAGTACAGAAAGAGATTTAAGCTTTACTGTGCAAGTTAGAGCAATTAAGATATGCTTTTGTTCTATCGTAATTTTTACTGCTAATAATTGACTTTTTTGTTAGGTGATGAAAAATATTCTGTGGAAATGTTTAGTTCTTTTTTTCTGTATATTGGGTGTTTCACTGAGGGGATATTCTCAGCAGGATGAGGTGTCGGACTATAAACTGGCAAAAGATTTTACCCCAGAATGGTTAATTTATGAAAACCAAAGTCAAACTTATGTGCCTTACGTTTTAAATACTCCATTTCATAATACCAGTGCAAGTTTCACTCTTTCTACTGAAAAATTTAGTGGTAGCACATTGTTTTATGAGGTTCAGGGAGGAAGTACTTTGTTTATTGATAGAAAAATAGTTGCCTTTTTTCCTAAAGATACTATTCGTCTTTTTAATTTGGACAGCCTGGTAGAGGTTTTTCAGAAACAAGATTTATTTGTAACGCTTTATAATCCTGAATTTATTCCGCGAGAAAATCGCATAGGGATTTTAGCCGATGAAGTTGCATTTAGCGAAATTTCAAATGATAGGGTTCATACAACTCTTGAGATTCGGTCATCAGAGAGCAAAAACAATTTTATGATTTCTTCTTTTCTGTTAATCGCCTTACTCTTGACAATAGTGATTAACAAGTATTCCCGAACCTCACGTGGTTTTTTTAGTCTGAACCATTTTTTTTGGACAAAGGGAGGAAGAGATGCCCTGGGGATGAATAGGGCCACGCCTAATTTCTCTTTTGGTTTAGTTCTGTTATATGCCTTGTTGCAGGCTTATGTATGGTTAATTACAGCTCCATTTTTGGAAAATTTACATTTAGCCTTTGCGAGAATGGGGGAATTAAATTTTTCAGGTTATAGTTTACTTTGGTTAAAAATAAGCGCGGTAATTATAGCCTTTTTATTGCTAAAATATGTTTTGATCGCTTTAGTATCTTCCTTATTTGGAGTATCCGATCTTCGTAATGTTCACTTTTTTGACTTTCTGAAAATTGGTTTGATTGGTTATTTAATACTCGCAATTCTTTTGTTAATTTTCTTTACAAATAGAGCCTTTTTTAGCCCGGTATATTCCATCATTCTACCCATTTTATTTTTAACAGTTTTATTCTTTAGGGTTTTAATATTACTTATCAAACTAATTAGTGTACAGAAATTAAGTGGTGTTCAATTATTTTCGTATCTTTGCGGCACTGAAATCCTGCCTCTTATAGTAGGACTAAAAATCCTGTTTAAATAGGCTTTTTAAAGTTTTTAACAGATAAAACTCTAAAATCCGTAAAAAAATATGAACGCACCAGCTAAGGATAGATTACGTGAGGTAAAAAGTATTTTAGTTTCTCAACCCAAGCCAGCCAGTGAAAAATCCCCTTATTACACTTTAGCTGAAAAGTATAATTTGAAAATTGATTTTAGGCCTTTTATTGAGATTGAGCCCATTCCTGTCAAGGAGTTTAGAAAACAAAAGATCGATATTCTTAAGCATTCCGCTGTTATTTTTACCAGCCGTAATGCAGTGGATCATTTTTTTAGGCTTTGTACCGAAATGAAGATTGAGATGCCAGCTGATATGAAATACTTTTGTATCTCTGAGCAGACGGCCAATTATCTTCAAAAATACATAGTTATAAGGAAACGTAAGATTTTTACTGGGGTTAGAACGGCGACAGACTTATTGGAAGTCTTGAAAAAGCATAAGAATGAGAAATATATATTCCCTTGTTCTGATATTCGAAAAGATGATATCCCTAACTATCTAAAACAAAATGGGTATCAGTATACTGAGGCTGTTATATATAGGACAGTGGCAAGTGATCTTTCGGATTTAGCCGATGTAAACTATGATATTATTGCTTTTTTCAGTCCGTCAGGGATAAACTCTTTATTTGTGAATTTCCCAGATTTTGAGCAAAACGAAACAAGGTTGGCGGCTTTTGGACCTACTACCGCAAAAGCAGTGAGAGAAGCTGGTCTAATGCTCGATATTGAAGCTCCACAACCCAATGCCCCTTCAATGACAGGAGCACTGGAGCTTTACATTAAAAAGGCAAACCAATTATAAGTAGGTAATCTAGGGAAAGATATTTAATAACATAGCGGACTTTTTTTAAAGGGCCAAGATTTCCGAGTGTTTAGCATTCGGAATTCTTGGCCTTTTTTTGTAAAAGTATAATATCTTTGGAAAAGACTTTTTTATTGTAAAAAAAACGAATAATTTTTAACGTAATGTATTCATTATAGTTGTTTTTATAGGAGTCTTCTAATTTTATGCGTATAAAGACTTGTATTTAAGTCTTAAAAATTGACAGAAAGTTATATATTTACATTTCAATATAGGTCTTTATGAGAAAGATTAAGTTGCTATTTGCTCTTACAGCAGTAATTTTATGTGGTAATAAACATTCAGTCTACGCTCAACAGGATATACAGCTTAGTCAGTATATGTTTACAACCCTTTCTTATAATCCGGCTTATGCAGGAGTGGAGGGAGTAACTAATTTTACAGGTCTTCATCGCTCTCAATGGGCTGGGTATAATACTAATTTTGATGGGGCCGGAGGTGCCCCAACTACGCAGTTACTTTTAGCTGATGCACCTATTTTGAATATCTCCAGTGGGGCAGGACTTTCAATTATTAATGATCGCCTTGGACCATGGAATAACCTGAGACTGGATCTTAATTATGCTTATCACCTTAGTATTAATAATGCTAAGGTAAGTTTAGGAATTAAGGTTGGGGCTTTTGCTCAAACAATCGATTTTGATCGCTATAGACCTATAGATCCTGAAGATCCTTTAATTCAAAATGGAAGAGCAACTCAGATACGACCTAATATGGGATTGGGAGCTTTTCTTCGAACTGAAAAGTTCTATGCGGGGATTAGTTATGATCATTTAATGAAGTCACAATTTGATTTTGGAGTTGATGAATTGAGAAATGCCCTGGAAGGAAATTTATTTGCCACGGCTGGATATAATTATAATATTTCTTACAATTTTACAATTTCTCCTTCGTTTCTTTTTAAATCGGACTTTAATTCTTATTCCTTTGATCTTACTGTTTTGGGGACTTACGAAGAGAAAATGTGGGGTGGCTTGGGATATCGTCAATCTGAAGCGGTTATTGCCTTATTAGGCTACAGCTTTTTTAAGGATAATGCGCTTAAAATTGGATATTCCTTTGATTATGTGATTAGTGGAAAGCAAGCAAAAGAATGGTCTTCCCATGAAATCATGTTGAAATATACTTTGCCTGTAGCCACCGCAGGTGGGAAAAAAATAATTCGAACGCCTAGGTTTAGGCATTAAAATTTTAGAGTTAGATTTTGGAAAGTTTAGGATTTTCCACAATTTGTAAGTGTGTTAGTGTGTGAATTGGTTTAAATCGTCAAAAATCTAAAACCATTATTTTCTATCCGTCTGATTATTAAAATGCCTTGTGACATAAGGTAAATTAATGTTTGGACGCTGATAAAAACCTTAAAAATGTAATTCAACCTACATTTTTAAAAAATACAGGTGCTATGAATAAATTGAATCCTCTCATGAGAGCGGCAGGCTTGATGTCTGTTGCCGTATTGCTATCCCTTCAAGGTTGTGGTCTGTTAGGTGGTGGAGGCCGGGGAGACGACCGTGGTGAACTTGTCGGTGTACCCGGAAGAGAAGGCTTTGTCCAAACCATTCCTCATGGAATGGTGGCCATTCCAGCTGGTACTTTTCATATGGGTCAAACCGACCAAGATGTTGCCGCAACCCAAGTTAACTTCAATAAACAGGTTACTATCAGCGGTTTCTTCATGGATGAAACCGAAATAACCAATAATGAATACCGTCAATTTATTGAATCTGTAATGACTGATTCGATTCCTAATGCTTGGGATCAGGATTATGTTATGCAGGAACTTTATCCAGATACGACGGTTTGGGTTAATGATTTTTCCCATCATATGGGTGATCCAATGATGGAATATTATTATTCACATCCTGCCTATGATGATTATCCTGTAGTGGGGGTAGATTGGGAAGCTGCCCAGATTTTTTCCCTTTGGAGAACTAATTATCTTAATGACTACCGGGCAAGTAAAGGTGAATTTATGATGCCTAAGTTCCGTTTGCCTTCTGAGGCAGAATGGGAATATGCCGCAAGAGGGGGGCGTGATATGGCTAAATACCCGTGGGGTGGTCCTTATATCCGAAATAGAAAAGGTTGTTTGCTAGCCAATTACAAACCTCGTCGTGGAAATTATTATGATGACGGTTGGACTTATACGGCGGCCGTTGCTCAGTATTTTGCTAATGATTATGGCCTTTATGATATGGCTGGGAATGTGGCAGAATGGACTGAAGATGCCTACAGTGCTTCCTCTGTTCCTGTAGTTTGGGATCTTAACCCCATATATATTGATGAAAATGAGCCTAGAAAGGTTGTTCGTGGGGGTTCATGGAAAGACATAGCCTATTATCTGCAGACAGGAACAAGGACTTATGAATATAAAGATTCAACACGATCATATATTGGTTTCCGATGTGCTATGACTTACTTGGGACGATCCTCAGGATCAGAGTTTTAGTGCATGGTTGGTTTCGTTTTATGTCTTTGAAGAAAAAATAATCTAATCAATTAAATATTCAGCAGAAAATGAGTAGACAAAAAGGAGGAGCTGCAGAAAAGTTTTACGGCTTTTGGGTTCCAAAATTGTATGGTATAGGTGCTGCAATTGTTATTGTAGGCGCGATGTTTAAGTTAGAGCATTGGCCTTTTGCGTCAGAACTATTGATTACAGGTTTAACTACCGAGGCGGTAATTTTCTTTCTTAGTGCTTTTGAGCCTAAACATGTGGAGCCGGACTGGACAAAAGTTTATCCGGAACTTGCAGATGATTTTTCAGGAACTGCAAAAATTTTAAGAACACCTGAAAATGAAGGTTCAGTTTCAAAAAAATTAGACCATATGTTGGAAAGTGCCAATGTTGGCCCTGAATTGATCGAAAGTTTGGGCAAGGGTATGAAGAACCTTTCTAATTCTGTAGCAAAGATGTCAACAGTTAGTGATGCCGTAGTAGCTACAGATGAATATTCTAAAAATATAAAGGTAGCGGCCAGCTCCCTAAATGAGTTGAACCGTTCTTATGCTGCTACAACTACTGCAATGACCCAAATGGTAGGTGCTTCCGAGGATGTGAAAAAATACCATGCTCAAGTTCAGCACGTGACCAAAAATCTGAGTGCATTAAATGCAGTTTATGAAATGGAGTTGCAGGATACCAATAGCCATATTAAGGCGATGAATAAATTCTATTCAAACATTGCTGCGACAATGGGGAATATGTCTGAGACTACCAAGGACACCCAGGAATTTAGAGAGGAATTGGGTAGATTGAAGAGTAATCTATCTTCTTTAAATAAAGTATATGGTAGTATGTTAACAGCCATGAAGAGCTGATTAATAATTTAGTATAAATTTAAACAGGACTAAAAAGAAATAAATCTATGGCAGCAGGGGGAAAAGAAACTCCACGGCAGAAGATGATCGGTTTGATGTATCTTATTCTGACCGCTATGCTTGCACTGAATGTGGACAGTGCAGTTTTGGAAAAATTCCTGTTTTTCAACAATTCCCTGGAAAGATCGATTGATAAATCCAAAAATGAGAATACTGAGTCTTTAAATGCTATAAAAACCCAGGTCTCAGAAATGGGGGACAGGGAGAAGGATTTGGCAGTATTACAAACAGCAACTGAAATTCGGCAGCGAACTACGGCTTTAGTAAAGGAGCTGGAAGAATTGGGGGATAAATTTGTGGAAATTACCGGAGGGTCAGATGAATCGGGAAAGCCTAAAAATTTGACAGACCGTGAAGCAATCGCTTCTCATATGTTGGGGAAAAGAGGAAAAGAACTACAGGAAAACTTAAATAATTATTCGGCTTTTTTGGCTGAAAAGACAGGGGGTGAGTTTTCAAATATAGCCTTGGACGGGAAGGATGATCCCGTTTTTAAAAATGATCCCGATCAGAGAGGTAAATCTTTTGCTTCTTTATATTTTGAGGAATCGCCAATGGTAGCGAGTTTAGCTTCTGTCAGTCAGTTGGCAACTGAGGTATTATCTAGGGAAACTCGTGCTCTTGATATTCTTAAAGGGAAGGTGGGAGCAGAAGATGTTAGTTTCGATAATATAAAAGTAATGGTAAACCCGGAATCCAGAGTGGTTGCGGCAGGGACTAAATACAAAGCGGATGTGTTTTTGGCAGCCTCCTCTTCGGGGATTACTCCTACTATGAAAGCCAAAGGGACTGACCTGGAAGTAAATGGTGGTTTTGGTAAATTAGAATTTACTGCTCGACCATCCAAACGCTATAATAAAGATGGTTTGTCTGCGGAAACTTTTAAGGCCGAAATAAGCATGGCGGTAAATGGAGGGGAAACCAAGACTTATACCGAGGAAATCACCTATTTTGTAGCTAAACCTTATCGGCAAATTAGTTCAGCATCCGTGCAGGCTTTATATTATAACTGTGGAAATAAATTGAATATTCAGGTTCCTTCATTAGGGTCCAGCTATAACCCAAGTTTTAGAGTTACAGGGGCTAGTGCTATTGAAGGAGATACCAAAGGGGAGGTTATGGTGATTCCAAATAGCCGAAAAGTAGTGTTGACTACCAGTAGTAGTGGAATTGAGCTTGGAAAGGATACCTTTAATGTTCGACCTATTCCAAAACCGGATGTAACGGTACTTTCGAAAGGTAAGGAAATAAATATGAAGGTAGGAGTTTCAGCTCCAGGACCACGAACACTACAAATCAGAGCCATTCCTGATGAGGGCTTCAAGGAATTTCTGCCAGATGATGCACGTTACCGAGTGGCAGAAGCGGAGGTGACATTAGCTCGTGGTTCCAGACCAGTAAAGAGAATGAAGGTCACCAATGGTAATGCCGATCTTTCACAATTTGCCTCTTTGGCAAAGAAAGGGGATCGAATTGTTATTGAGGTTACAAAAGTGCAACGTAGAAACTTTAGAAATGAAGTGGAAGATGTAAATATGGCCAATAGCATATTTCAGATTCCTTTGAACTAAAAAAGCTAATTACCTATGAAAAGATTGTGTTATGTAATGGCTTTGTGCTTGCTTTCTAGCCTATTTGGTTTAGATCAAGCAAAAGCACAAGAAATTGATACAGGCTATAACCCGAACTCTTTGCGTCCTGTTCATGAGTCAGACATCATGTATAAGAAAAGGTTGTGGAGAAGGATGGATCTGAGAGAAAAGCAGAACAGACCATTTTTCGCCATGAATCATGAGATTAGCCGAATTATTATTGATGCTGTGGAAATGGGATTGATTTATCCCTACACCAATGATTCCTTAAATGTCAGAATGTCAAAAGAGGAGTTCTTCACTAGACTATCTCTACCTGATGAAGAAGCATTTGAGGATGAATCGGATTTTCAACCCTCTGGCTGGGATGAACCGGAAAATGATCAGCCGGTGGAGCAAAAGTCTCTTTATTTTCTGCCAAGACAGGTAAGTGTAATTGAAATTACAGAAGATATGATCTTCGATAAAGCTCGATCTAGGATGTATTTTGATATACAGGCTATTACTCTGGTTATTCCTGGAAAAGAGTTTGAGACGGGGCTACAAAAGGAGCTAGGAACTTTTAAATTTAAGGATTTGGTGGCTTTATTTAAAAGTCAACCTAAGGATGCGATATGGTACAATCCTTACAATACGGCCAAGCATTTAAATCTTTCTGATGCTTTTGAACTTAGATTGTTTGCAGCGCGGCTAATTAAGGTTGAAAATCCAAATGATGCCTTTATTGCCGATCAATATCCGGAAAGCCAAAGGGCCGGAATTATTGCCTCTCAAAGAATAGAGTATGAATTACTTGAACAGGAAAGCGAACTTTGGGAATACTAAAATGGAAGTTGGGAATTACCATTTGGGGATACCAAGTCCCAGAGCTTTTAGGCTGAGATAAAATAATTTATAAAGGTATAACCTATTTGATTTCATAACACAATCTAAAAAAGGACGGGGTAGAAGCCGTCCTTTTTCATTTTTCTAAAAATTAAGAAAGAGATTGTTTTACTTTCCCTGCCTTATCTTTACCTACTACAGCAGACAAATCCTCTAGGGAGGCCTCCTTGATTTTTTTAATGGATTTAAACGTTTTTAATAACTTGTCCACAGTTTTTGGACCAATGCCACCAATTGTGTCTAATTCGCTTTGAATGCTTGCTTTACTTCTTTTATCTCTATGAAAAGTAATGGCAAATCGATGCGCTTCATCTCTTAATCGTTGTATTAATTTAAGTGTTTCAGATTTTTTGTCGATATGCAAAGGGTAGGAGTCCTCAGGGTAGTATATCTCTTCCAAGCGTTTGGCAATTCCAATGATGGGGATCTGTCCGTAAAGACCCAGTGATTTTAGGGCATTACAAGCCGCACTCAATTGTCCTTTTCCCCCATCTACAATAATGAGGTTTGGTAGGCTTTGAGCCTCTTCTTTTAACCTTTTGTATCGTCTTCCCACTATTTCTTCCATGGAGGCAAAGTCATTAGGACCAACCACCGTCTTAATGTTGTACTTCCGATAATCCTTTTTGGAAGGTCGGCCATTTTTAAAACAAACCATGGAGGCCACGGGGTTTGTACCTTGTATGTTGGAGTTGTCAAAGCACTCAATATGGAGTGGCAAATTGGGAAGTTGAAGATCATCCTTCATTTGCTTTAGCACTCTTAATTCCAACTCCTTTTTGCTTTCTATTCTACTGTATCTTTCTTTTTTATAATAAATAGCGTTTTTCAGAGCTAAGTCCACCAGCTTCTTTTTATCTCCAATTTGGGGGACAGTTAGCTTAATGTTTTCAAAATCCGTATCTAATGGGATATTGGTGAGGATTTCTTTGGAAGTACTTGCAAATTTGTCTCTTAATTCCACCATGAATAGAGATAAAATATCTTGGTCTTGTTCATTTAGCTTTTTCTTTACCTCTATGGTTTCGGCCACATTGATTGCGCCATCAATTACTTTCAAATAATTGATGAAAGCCATTTTGTCATCTGATACAATGACAAAAACATCCACTGAAGCAATCGCTGGATTAACTACTTGAGATTTTGCCTGGTATAGTTCCAGAGATTCTAACTTCTCTTTGAATGCTTGAGCTTTTTCAAATTCAAGTGTATCCGCCATATCTTGCATCCTTTGCTGGAAATACGATCTAACTTCCCCCAGGTGGCCTTTAATAATATGGCGAATATGTTCAATGTCGTTGTTGTAATCTTCTTCGTTTTGTAAACCTTCACAAGGCCCTTGACAATTACCAATATGGAATTCAAGGCATACTTTGAATTTTCCTTTGCGAATATTTTCCTCGGAAAGGTTAAAAGTACAGGTTCGAACGGTATACAAATGTCTGATTAAATCCAAAACGGCTCTCATCGCCTTGGAGCTAGGGTAAGGCCCGTAGTAGGTTCCCTGAGACTTAATTACTTTTCTACTGACAATTACTCTTGGAAAACGTTCTTTGGTGATACAGATGTAGGGATACGTTTTATCATCCCTTAATAAAATGTTGTATTTGGGTTGGTTTTTTTTGATAAGGCTGTTTTCCAACAATAAAGCATCAGCCTCCGTATTCACTAATGCTATTTCTATTTTAGAGATTTCAGAGACCATTTTAAGGGTCTTGCGATTGATGCCCTTCGATTTGTTGAAATAGCTGCTGACTCTTTTTTTAAGGTTTTTGGCTTTTCCTACATAGATTAATTCCTGAGAAGAATTAATAAACTTATAAACTCCCGGTTCATTTGGGAGCAAATTAATCTGGTCCGCATTATAATATGGACTTTGCATATTTTAGTTCTCCCGAATCTTTTTAAGGCTCTTCCTATACAAAACGAAATATAAATGAAAATATACTCTAAAAAAGAAAGGTAACTGAATCAGCTACCTTTCACTTTTTAAAGTTATTTAATGACCTAAAAAATTTCGTCTTTGTTTACATCTATAGTTTTTACTGGTGATACATCGAGTGTATCGGATTCGCTTTGAAGGTCTGCTTCCTGATACTTGTTACAATCTAACTCTACCGAAAGAGGATTGTCAGGTCTTTCAAAAGGCCCTTTTGTATAACCTGCTGTTGAGTCAGCATATACTTTCAGCATATACTTGTCAAAAATTGGCCTTGCCATCCTTGCTCCCTGTCCCAAAGCTAAAGTTCGAAAGTGTATACTTCTTTCATCACCTCCTACCCAAACACCAGAAACAAGGTCCTTGGTTACACCCATAAACCAACCGTCTGATTGGTTGTTAGAGGTGCCAGTTTTGCCTCCAATTTCATTATCTTTTTTTAATTCATAGCTTAATCCAACCGCGCTACCTCCTACCTCTTCTGCAGCACCTCTTAACATATAAAGCATTTGATAGGCAGATTCCTCGCTAAGGGCTTCTCGGGTTTTAGGGGTAAATTCCTGGAGTACATTTCCATTTTTATCTTCTATTCTTGTAATGAAATAGGGTTCAGTCCATGTTCCTTTATTGACAAAAGTACCGTAGGCGCCTACCATCTCATAAACAGAAACGTCACTTACTCCCAACGCTAGTGAAGGAACAGCATCTAATGGACTAGTTATTCCTAAACGCCTGGCATAGTCGACAACCGTTTGTGTTCCTACCAGTTGAAGTATTTTAGCAGCAATGGAGTTTACTGACCGGGCTAATCCCTGTCTTAAGGTCAAACTTTCTCCACTATATTTTCCATTGTCATTAGGTGGCGTCCAGGTAGGTGGATCTCCCACCACTTGGAAGGTTACCGGTTGGTCTACTACCTCGAAACATGGAGAATAAC
Source organism: Xanthovirga aplysinae (assembly GCF_009711365.1). Taxonomy (GTDB): domain Bacteria; phylum Bacteroidota; class Bacteroidia; order Cytophagales; family Cyclobacteriaceae; genus Xanthovirga; species Xanthovirga aplysinae. The sequence continues at coordinate 15,793 of NZ_SMMB01001283.1, forward strand.
CATTATCAATTGCGGCAGTATAAACAATGGGTTTGAAAGTGGAGCCAGGTTGTCTTCTGCCTTGTTTTACATGATCATATTTAAAATATTTATGATTTATCCCTCCAACCCAGGCTTTTATTTGCCCGGTATGTGGATCCATGGACATCATACCCGTATGTAAAAAGTGTTTGTAGTATTTGAGAGAATCTATTGGACTCATCAAGGTGTCAATTTCACCTTGCCAGGAGAACACTTTTATAGGCTGAGGGGTGTTCATCATAATATCCACTGAATCGGAATTAGCTCCGTATTTGGCTACTAGGCTTTTGTATTGATCCGTCAATTTGGCCCGGTCTTCAATAAAATTTTTCATTTCCCTTCCATTCTCATCTACCCATGGGTTTCTACCTTTCCAATGATCAAAAAACTTTTTTTGGAGGGATTTCATTTGCTCTTCCATAGCCTCTTCCGCATATTCTTGCAAGCGGCTGTCAATGGTCGTGTAGATTTTTAATCCATCGGCAAAAAGGTCATAACCATTTTCTTCGCACCATTTCATCAACTGATTTCTAGCCTGAGAACGGAAGTAAGTGGCCTGTCCTTCATTATGATTGGCTACTTTATATTCTAAGCCAAATGGAAGTGTTTTGATGGAATCATATTCTTCACGGCTTAGGAATTTAAAATTGTACATGCTATAAAGAATCTCAGTTCTCTTTCTCATAGCCCTTTCCGGGTTCCGTACAGGATTGAAACGAGATGGTGCATTTAGCATTCCTACCAACATGGCTGACTGCTGTATGTTCAGGCTGTCTTGTGGGATGTTGAAGAAAGTTCTTGCTGCTACTCGAATTCCATAGGCATTTCCTCCGAATTCTATGGTATTCAAGTACATAGCCATGATCTCTTCTTTGGTATAGGACCTTTCCAGTTTAACAGAAATAATCCATTCTTTGGTTTTGGAGACCACAAGTCTGATAAGTCGATTTTTTTTGGTTAAGCTACCTTGAAAGCTGGCTCCCCTCGTTTTAAATAGGTTTTTTGCCAATTGTTGAGTTATGGTACTTCCACCTCCCAAATTTGTGTTAAAAGTGAGTAGTCCCCTAACAACTCGAAGTGTAGCCTCTAAATCAATACCTGAATGTTGTTGAAAGCGAATGTCTTCAGCTGCAAGAAGAGCATTTACCATGTTGGGGGATAATTCATCATAAGTAACTGGGGTCCGGTTTTGTCGATAGTATTTTCCCAATAGTTTCCCATCAGAAGTAAAAAGCTCTGAGGCTAGGCTGCTTTCTGGATTTTCCAGGGTCTGGTGATCTGGCATTCCTCCAAACCAGCCTTGAAAATTGCTGCTAACCATAAATACCCATGTGGGTAAGGCAATGAGGCCTAGAATAAAGATGGTCCAGATCGCAATAATTATTTTTTTATAAATTTTGCGTCCCTTCTTTTTTACTTCTTTTTCCTGCTTACTCTTTGGCATTTGTTTTGAAAAGGTGAAATTGAAATTAAAGTTCTGTATCCTGGGTTTTATTATTTATTGGTAAAAAAGCATTCCCAAATCTGGTGTAAACACTTTACCACTCCCTATTAAATAAATACTCAAAAGTCTATTTGTAATTTTGTTCAAAGAATTCAAGATATCTCTCAAAATCCTTATCCTGATAAAAAGTATTAAAGTTTTGCTTTGAGATCACGAAATTATAAAATTTTAAGTCCTTAAACCCATTTAAAGGTGAGTTTGTCCCATTAAAGGCCTTAAAGAACGATTCACTTCCTGATTTGGTATCGAACTCATTCAAAATAAGCATAGAAAGGGATTTATTTAATTTTAGGTTTCCCGATTTTAAATCCCAATTATTTGTTAGCAAAAACTGTTCTAATTTTTCAGTAAGGGGATCTGTTAGCTGATTATTTGCAGGATATATTAATACAAAAATGTGTTTTTGCTCAAAATCTGTACTGAAAGGAATTATTCGCAGGGATGCTTCCAATTTTTTGTACCGCTCATAACCTTCTTTGAGTTGTTGGGCATATTCAATTAATGCGCTTTCCGGATGGGTTTCAATAAAACGGTCTAATTCGAATTTATATTTATCAAAATGCTCTTTTTTACCCGAAATCATAATTTCAAGTAACAACAAATGATTCGTGTAGTTATTTTCCGGATATTCATTTAAGGTATTCTTGGTTAGGGCTTCTGCTTCATCTAGTTGATGGTTGGTAAATAAGGCATAAGCTTTTTCGTAAATTTTTTCTACTTCTCTGCTTATCTTATCATTTTCTTCCTTAAAGTTCGGGTTGTCTACCAGTTTGGCATAAATACTTTCTGGGAACTCTTCTTTTAAACGATTTCCATAAATTTCGAAAGAGGGATTGTTTTGCTCTTTTAAAATTAAAAAGAGCAAATAAAACACCTCATCTTTATTTTCTAGCTGGGGGAATCTTTCCAGAAGAATTTGAAAAGCTTCTATGGCTTTCTCTTTTTCCAGTAGGTCAAAATTGTAAATATTGCCTAATCTAAAATAAGCGGTTTCAATTTTTGCAAGACTTTCCTTTTGGGAGTCCTCGGAAAAAGGAATAGTTTGATAAAGGGCATTTATTTTTGATTCCCGGTTGTTCGTCTTATTTTCTTCTGCTCTTCCTTGCCCTTCCTCTTCCTTTAAAGCTTCTTCATTGGAAGCCAAATCAGCATTTGAATCTGGCGCTTTTGCAGAAAGTCGCCAAAAATCTTCCAGGGTTCTATTTCCCCATTTTCTCTTAAATTCAGCTCGTCCTTGATTTATTGCATTGAGGTTGTGAAAATACCAGGTACCATCCCCATTAGAATTACTTTGTTCTAAAAATGGGTTTAATCCCTGATTTGGGATGAAGTTATCATTTGCAGCTTGCTGGGCTAATTCCTCCTGTTGCTGACGGAGAGCCTCTTCTTCTTTTTCAATTTCTTCATTAAGAAACGCCACTAAAGAAACCGAATCCATTTTTGCCAGGTTTAAAAGACTGTCTTCGGTTTGAATAATAGTTAATTGTGCAACAAAATCAGTTAATATCTTTTGTCTTTTCTCTGTTTCCTCATAGATCTCTTCTTCTTTTGGCATTACTTGAACCGCACTGTCATAATAGTTTTGTGCCAGACGGTAATTGCTTAAGGTATCAAAATAAATTTGCCCTAATTTTAAATAGGAATAAGCTTTTTGCCGATTGTTTCTTTTTGAAACACGTGCAGAGGATTTATAATAATCAATTCCCTTGTCAAGGTTGTTATTTTTTACTTCAATTTCCGCCATTTCAAAATAGATCTTATCTTGAAAGTCCGAATTTTTTGGATCCTTCAAGAGCTTTTTGAAGTATTTCCTGACATGAGCTAAATCAGCTGCTTTGGCTAATTGAATTGCCTTGGCAATATTTAGCTGTGCATTAAAGGACATTTCATAAGGAGGATTGCTTCGAAGACATTTTTTGTAATAATAGTAGGCATCTGTATCATTTCCTTGTTCCTGAAAAAGTTGGCCAAGGATGTAAAAAATTTGAATCTTTTCTGCTTTTTTTTGAAGTAAGGGTACCACTTTTACCAACTCTTCCCGCATATTTTGCCAATCTTCCTTTCTTTGGTAGTAATAGGCGCGGACCAGTTGCCAATTTTTTTGGTTTTCCTTGCTCAAACTTTCTTTCTTTAAAAAGTCCGATACAGCGATAGCGTTTGAGTCTTCCCCGTAATCAATAAAAGTCCGCATTAACCAAATTAAGGCTTTGTGGCGGGCATCGTTATTTTCACTGTTACTATTGACATATTTAAAGGTTTTGATAGCATTATCAAAGTCAGCCTGATAAAAACGTACTTTTCCAACTAGAATGTAGCTGTAGTCTACCCATTTGCTGTTTTTATGGTGTTGGATAGGGAGAGATGATTTTTTGATGATTTCCTCTAATAGTTCTTTATTACTTTGAATTAATGTAGAATCGAGGGGAGGGAAAATGGTCAGAACTTTATTATAATTATTTTCCCGGTTATCAAGTAAACTTTGGTCAATAGTGTTAAACTCTTCATTTGCAATGAAGTAGGCATTATAATGAGCGGTGATATTATGATAGGTTTTGCTGGCAATGTTCTTTTTATTGGAGGA
>NZ_SMMB01000592.1 GCF_009711365.1 Xanthovirga aplysinae
TCCCCTGAGTTGAATTTACCAAATGATATTACTGTATCAGTATGCAAACCAACAGTTGAATATAGGATCACAGCTTCAGATAACTGCCAGGTAAAAAAATTGGAATTAATTGAAGGAATTCCCTCTGGTCATACTTTTCCATTAGGAGTTACCATGGTAAAATATCAGGCGACTGATGTCCAGGGGAATATTGGTTATGGTGAGTTTAAGGTTATCGTTAAGGATCTGCCAAACCCTCCACAAATAACAGATATTTCAACCTGTAAAGGAGAAACCGTAATATTGGCTGTAGAAAATGCGAAGCCTTTCTACAGTTATATTTGGTATGATAGCCAAAACAATGTTCTGCCCTCTGTTGGAAATGGTTCCTCTTTTATAAGTGGAGAATTAGATTCCTCCGTTCTTTATAGGGTGGTTACCAAAGATAAGTCGACGGGCTGTGAAAGCACTCCTATAGAAGTAAATGTAACCGTAATATCTACTCCCAATGCACCAACCGCCTCCAACCAAACCTTCAGTTCTGCAGAAAAACCGCAAATAAAAGACCTGGAAGTGAATGGTGAAACAGGAGCTACCTTTATATGGTACAATGCTTCGACCGGAGGCTCAAGTTTAGAACTTGATGAATTTCTAACGGATGGAGCAACCTATTATGTGTCTCAAATGGTGAATGGCTGCGAAAGTCCAAGAACTCCAGTGAAAGTGAGGTTTATAGATGAAGTTTCTTTAAACCCTCCACTAAGTGCTGATTTCAGTATTTTAATTCTGGAAAATACAAGCTACTCATTCACAGAACAACAGTTTGTTTTCTCTGATGGGGACGGGGATAACTTTGAAGCTATCCTTTTCACCCGATTAGTTCCAAATGGTAATTTAACTTATGATGGAAAACCTGTGGTGGTGGGTGTGGAATATGAAAACCCCTCTTTACTTACTTTTGCTCCAGAAAAAGACGGCTTTGGTTCCCCTTATGGCTCCCTGGAGTTTAAAGTAAAGGATAATTCCAACGATGCTTCTACCACTTATAGCGCAACTTATAGCATTACTATAAATGTAAGACAAAGAATTGTTGCTCTTGATGATGCAGAAGAGGTAAGGGCGGGGGAGACACTTTCCTCTTCAAGTGTAGTTGAAAATGATGAAAATCCGGAGCAACTGCAGTTGGTGGTGGATACCCATCCTTTGCAAGGGGTAGCACACGGGAACCTAATATTGTATGAAGATGGAACTTATACTTACACACCGGACCCTGGGTATATAGGGACGGATAGTTTTGTGTATAAAGTAAGGGACCAAGGCACTCCGGAATCTTTTAGTGAGGCTCAGGTTATTATTAATATTTACCCTCAAGAACCGGAACCGGGGCTAGGGATTTCTCCTAATGGGGATGGGCAAAATGATTATTGGGAAATTAAACATATTGAAACTTATCCAAATAATGTGGTGAGCATTTTCAATCGGTGGGGTAATCTGGTTTATAAAGTAGACCAATATAATAATGAGGATAAGGTTTGGAGAGGAGAATCAAATAGAGGGCTTACACCTAGAAAAAATAGAGTTCAAGATGGTACTTATTTTTACGTAATAGAATTTTCGGATGGGAAGGAATTAAAATCGGGCTATGTATTAGTTAAACAATAAGCAAGATGAGAAGAAAATTTCTAAAAGCCTTTTTCCTTCTTTTGGTGCTGACTGTTTGTCACCATCACCTAAGTGCCCAGCAACAGGCGATGTTTACCCAATATATGTTTAATCCTTTATTGTTAAATCCGGCATATGCTGGAAGTCATGAAGCAATTAGTGTAACAGCTTTGATCCGGGAACAATGGGTAGGGTTAGAAGGAGCTCCTAAAACACAAACTTTTTCTTTTCATGCACCTATACCTTATCGTAAGATAGGTGTAGGAATGAACATTATTCATGATAGGATTGGGGTTACAGATCAAATCTCCACCACCATGATGTATGCTTATCGACTAAAAATAGGAAAAGGGAAGTTATCTATGGGGCTTCAGGCTAGTTATCACAATTATAGGTCTTTCTATAGTCGGGTTTCTGCAACGGACCCTTCCTATGCTAGCGAAGATGTGAATTCCAGTAATTTTAATTTTGGTACAGGGATTTATTATTATACGGATCGCTGGTATGTAAGTGCTTCAGTTCCCCAACTTCTCAATAGTACTTTGGATAATAAGAGTGATGATCCGGACTCGAAACTGGTCAGGCATTATTTTATTACTGGGGGTGTAGTTCTAGACCTGAACCGATTTCTTAAATTAAAGCCAAATATTTTATTAAAAGCGGTAAGTGGGGCCCCTATCCAAATGGATTTGAATGCCAATCTTTTGATTTATGATACGGTTTGGTTGGGCTTGTCTTATCGTTCTTTAGAGTCCTTTGATGCTCTGACACAATTTCAACTCACTCCCCAACTTTTATTGGGTTATTCTTTTGATTTTGCCACAACCACTGCTTTGAGTCGGGTAAATAGCGGATCTCATGAAATCAGCGTTAATTACCGTTTTTCCTTTTCCAAGAAAAGAAGGAGGGTGATTTGTCCTACTTTCTTTTAAATGT
>NZ_SMMB01001042.1 GCF_009711365.1 Xanthovirga aplysinae
GACAAAAAAACTGGTAAATGAATAATTAAATAGCAAAGATTGGCAATCTTAAATACTTGTTTTTAAATCCCATAAATTATCTTAAAAAATTACTCCCATTAGTTTGTCAATTTCCATTCATTCCACTTCATTAATTCAGTATCCTCCACTGCTTTTGAAGCAAATAGTTGGCTCTCATTAAACAATTCTCCAATCCAATTGTTGACCAATTAGGGCTTTTCCTTTTTATCCTCAGGACCTTCCTTGAATACTCATAAGAATCAGCACTAAAAAATGAAACTCACACCTCTGGTTGTCATCCTTTTCACTATTCTCATTTTAACGGCACTTTTACAAAAAAAAGGAATAAGAATTAGCCGAACCTCCACACACTATGAAGAAAATGGAAATCAAAGCCAATACTCAAAAAGTTTTTTATACCTGGAAAACAAACAATTAAAAATAGATATTGTTGGAAGACAACTTAACCAATCTATCATTTTCAGAGGTGATGAACAAAAAATATGGTTTTTGGACCATTTTCGAAAAACCTACTTTAGCCTCTCTCGAAAAGAAGCCGAAGTTCTTAAATTCACTCGCTTTAACAAGCAATTTACTACCCCAGGAATAAAAAACATCACAGATCCCCTACTCTTATCTAAACCCCTTAATCCAATTTTTGTAACTCATGATCAAGTAAATGGATGGCCATGTCAAAAATATAACCTTAATGATAACAAAGGATTAATAAGTGAACTCTGGGCAGCAGATCTAGGGAGTATTGGCCTTAGCCCGGAAAACCTTTCCCTAATTCAGGAACTTGATAATTTCATATTAGCCTTGGGCCCCTCTTCCAATTATAAGATCCCAAAATTTACATTCCAAAATCAACAGGGTTTCAATGGATTCACCATAAAGTCGACCTCCTATCTTGATGGAAAAATTGCTTCCATTCATAAATTGGATAAAGTAGAAAAAATGAAATTCCACGAAGATATTTTTCAGATTCCTAACTATAGAGAGGAGAAGAATTTAGAAAATAATTAATATGGAGAAGTGAAATCCCATTTGACAAGTAATAAAATAACCATAGTTTTGGAAAGAAAAGCCTGATATAGATTTTCAGTAGTTTAAAATGTATCTAAATTGCATACTTCATTCAAACCAAAGATTATTTTTTTTAATTTCCAGTTATATACTTAGGCCATATTCTGAAGATCTAAGAAAAGGAAAATTCCAATCATGATTAATCCCAGGCAATCACTAGAATCGCTAATTGACCAAAATTATATTCTTGGGCATGCCATCAATCGCTACCAAATTCCAAAAGAGTCCCATTCAAAAAGTATTGAATGCCTTTGTACTAGGCACTCTATCGATTTAAATTTTTTATTGGAAGTCTTGAATGCCTTTGAAACGCCAAAAACTTTTTCCCCAAAACGTTTTTTGAGCTTTTCCTTTGACACCCTACTTGATTATTTGCAAAGAACACATATTTTTTATCAGGAAAAGAGGCTATTTGAAATTGAACAATCCATTCTTCAATTGGTTATTGGGCATCAAAGGGATAACCCAGTTGTGCTTTTACTTCAGAATTTCTTTAGGAATTTCAGTGTAGAACTTTCAGAACATATTCAATTGGAGGAAGAAAAGCTATTTCCTTATTTAAAAAGTCTACATGACTATTCTACTTCTTTTGAAAAAATGGAAATCCCATTTAAACATCAGTTTTCAATTCAGAACTTCATTTCACTGCATGATGATGAGGTCGAATCCTCCCTATCATTAATACGTGAGAAAATTCTTCTTCAAAACCCTGAAACAACTTTAAGCTTTCCCTATAAGGTGCTCCTTCATCAAATGGAATCCTTTGAAATTGACCTGCACCTCCATGGTTTAATTGAAGATGAGGTACTGCTTCCAAAGGGCCGTGAATTGGAATTAATGCTATTAAATTAAATTTAGGAGTTATAAAAGTGGGTGGTAGGGGACAAAAATTCTTCCCCTTTCCATAGAAAATGAATAGTGAAAATTAAATCTATTACCATTCCCAGACCAAAAGCCTACGCCAAGATTGAAAGCCAAAGCCATACACCTTTACCTTTCGCTTTTCTTATTTTTTTCTTTTGAAATGCCTTCTATGCCAAAAGTCGATTTAAAACCTGAAAACAGACTTTTCCACCAAAAATTATAAATACTTTTGGAGGAATCTCTAGGATAATAGATCTCTCCTTCCCTAAAGTGAAAAGTTCTACTTGGATTACGGCTTTTCACAACGAATGTATTGGCCAACAGTGAAATTAAGCCTCCTTTTAACCCACCCGTTTTACCTGTTTTTGGATCAATAACTCCAATTCTAAGGTTATTATAATGAAAGCGCATTTTCCCTTTGGCCTCATATTTATTGGCTACCAAATCAAAATTAAGCTTTTTGGCCTTTCCGGACTTTACGGTTACAAAAACCAAATTTTCAAGCATAGGATTAATCGCATCCAGATTCATTTCTCCAATCAAATGGCCGTCAAAATAAAAGGTATTACTTTTATCGGCCAAGGGTACTCGAATATTTGCCTGCAACTCACCCTGTCCCATTAAATAGGCATGAGCATTCAGGTAGCCCTGAGCTCCATTTTGCAACAAAATTGAATCATTGGTAACATTTCTCATCTCAACGGATAAGTCATTAAATGTTATCATCCCTGATTGCTGCGCCTGTTCACTTTGCTCTTCGATGGTAATTTGGCCGTTCTTTAACCGAACTGTATCCAGGTGTACATAAAAATCGAGATTCCGGAGGACTTCTTGAGGCATTATTTTCTCTTTAAAGTCCGGATCCTTTAACCGCTTATCTCTAAAAGTATGAACGGACAATCCATCAATAGTCATCAACGGAGCTTTCAGTTCATGACTTTCTAACAATCGGTGTAAATCTACATTTTCCAGTCGAACCTCTCCCATATTAGCCATTACTCTGTCTGTCTCATATCCAACTATTTGAGAAAACAAATACTTCATATAGCGCGGTTGCAATTTCAATGAATCGGCATAAATTTGTTGTTTTGCCGTAGAAAAACCAACTTTTCCCGCGCTTAGGGTATATAAACTATCTGGAAGATTATATTTAAAATCATGGGTTTCCAAACGAATATCATCAGTGTAAAAAAAGCGATCAGCTGTATGGGAATACTTTTCATCTACCCTAAAACCTTTAACTTCACCGAACAAATTTTTCAAGGAATATTGCTTGAAATCATCTGCCTCTTTTTTATGATAGGATAACTTCCCTTTTCCAAAATTTAACTGATGAATTTGAACTCCTCTCAAGTAGGGAGAAATCAATTTATAAAGGTCTCCTTCCTGAGATTTAATCTGTCTTTTCGAATCTTTTTTAAGTTTAATAGGTGAAATTGAATCCGAATTTATTTTATCTTTTTGTTGAGTAAGGTCTTGCTTAGAGCTCGCTTCCCTTGCTAAAAGAGGAAAGGATGAGATAGTTACGTCCGGTTCTTGCAGGTTTATATTTTTCACCTCTAACCATCTTTGGGAGTAAAGCTGATCAAAGTTTATTCCCTCCATTATTATTTTAGGAGTTTTCACTTCAAAAAGCTTATTTCTCCCATTCTGCTGAAGAAGTTTCTCTGCTTCCACTTTATCTTTTGGAAAAAGGTGTGCCCCTTCAAGTTCTACTCCTCCTTTTTTACTAGAAATAACTAAACGGTCAGCTTTAAAATGATAAATACTATCGGGAAGTTTCAGGAAATAATCACTTACCACCACATTCATGTCCTCCGTATTAAAATCAGCATGGGCACTATCATCCTTTTTCTGACGAATCAAATTCACCTTTTTAATATCCATGGCGATATCTCCCTTTGAATAAACTAATTGTTCATCACCATTTTGACTCACTAAAGATAAATTTCCTCCCGACAATAAAATATTACCGATAGAAACACCCTCCATTCCCTTTGGCAAACTCAAGAAAACGTCTTTAAATACTTCCTGATCATTAGGAGTGCGTTTTTGCAAGTTTTTATGATTGATCATTTTTACGACGGGATTTTTCAACTCAATCCCCCCCACATTCATTTCTTTTTTGTAATAAGCCGCGTTTACATCAACATCCGAAATCCTGACCTGAGGAATATCCAAAAACCAATTATACTTCAATTGAAATCGGTTTTGCCTTTCCTTTTCTGGGTAGAGCTTGACCCCTTCTGCCAAAATTTCAGATTTCCCTGTTGAGTAAACAATTTCTTTGGCAATTAATTGGTGTACACTATCTGGCAGGTGTAGACGATAATCTCTTAGCTTCACCTCAATATCATCGGCATAAAGAGTACGATCGTTCCTTCTGGCTTCCTCCTTATCCAACTGAAACCCAAGTATCCGGATAGCTACATTATTTCTAGAAAGGTCATTAAAATGACCATCTGTATTGGTTACCAAATTAAAATTACCTTTATCCAATTCCAGGCTATCCACTTGAATCGACTCCAGATAAGGTGAGATCATGGCATAAAACTCCCCTTTGGCCATTGTCCGGAGTTTTCTTCCCTTCAATTCCCTATAAGTAGTTAATTTCAGATCCGGTTGATCAATCTCAATATTTTTGACCTTAAGATTTTTCTCAAAATATGCCTCATGAATATTAGCATTGCTAATTCTTAGAGCAGGAATAAATACATTAAAATGAGTAGACTTACCATATCGTCTCATTTGTACCACGGGATCTAAGGCAGGTATTGGCTCCAGGCTAAATCCCTTTACAACTACCTGATCATTAAAAGTAGAAACATGAATCTCATCGGCATTAAAAATGTGAATATCATCTGCCAGTTTAAGGGAATAATCTTTCAGTTGAACATCAATATTATTAGCAAAAAAGATTTTATTATGCTGGCTCCCCATTGTTGTATCTAAACGAAATTCCTGCAAATGAAATGAGATCTTGCTATTAGAAAATGCCTTCATTTGACCAGAGTCCGAGCTCACCAAATCAAAAAATCCATCCTTTAGGTAAACCGTATCAATTAGAACCTCCTGAAGATAGGGAGCAGTTAACTTATAAAGATCATTGGTTTTCAAGCTCCTTTTAAAGGACCTTTCTTTTAAATCTACTTGACTCGTCAAACTTACTTTTGGCGTTTTAATTTCCAGCTTTTCAATAGGCAATATTTTATGATTAAATGCCTGACGCATATCAGTTCCCTTCATCAAAACTTCTGGAACAGAGATCCTGTAAAGCGTCCCATTTTTTCTTTCAGCTAAACTATCTGCAAGGTCATGATCCAATGTCAGATCCTTGGCCACAATCAAAGAATCTCTAGTTGATACCTTCAAAGAAGATGCTTTCAATGAATGAATATTATCTGCAAGTCTCATTGAATATCCATTCACTTGCACATCTACCTCCTCAGCATATAACACCTTTTGATCATTAAGGTAGGCCATTGAATCAATAAGGAACTGATCTAATAAAATGGAAAGATCCTTTATGTCATAATTGATTTGTTTGAGGTCTCTTTTATTCACCTGTTGGAAAGCCCCATGTTCAAAATGAAACCGATTGACTGCCACCTCTAGTAAATTCCCCTCAATTAAACTGTACAAATTAGTAGAAAAACGATATTTCCTCTTTGTCAAAGTTGAATCACCATCCTCATGATTTATTAACCGAACAAAAGGTTGTTTTAATAGTAGCTCTTCTATATTTAGTCGTTTCTCAAAATGGGCTTTATAAAAATCAGCACCATTGATTCTTAACTCGGGCACCCAAACTTCATACATATCCTGGTTGATAGTATCCATCTTAAAACTGCCAGATTTTGGCTCCAGGCTCACTCCCTCGGCTATAAGTTCTCCACTTTTTGATTCAATTGTAATTTGATTGGCATGAAATCGATGTAAATTATCATTTAAATCTAATCCATAATCCTTTATATTAAGGGCAACATTTTCAGAGAATAGGATTTTATCATTGTGGGTAAACACATCCTTATCCAGGTAAAAGTCACTCAAAGTAAGGGTAATATGTTTGGCTTGGGAACTATGTACTAAATCTTTTTGATGGTTGAGTAAGCCTAAAAAGCCATCCTCCACTCGTACCCGACTTACTCGAATAGAAGTAAAAAAAGGCTCTAACAAAGGAAACATGTCCCTGTAAACTACCTCATTTCCCAAATTCATTTTCTTACCGACAAAGTCACCCACCAAAATAACTTGAGGGTTATTTATTGCAATGGCCTCAATTTGCAGCTCACTGTCTTCATATACTTTACGCAAATTGATTCCTCTTAAATAAACTTCCGGCAATTTTACATCATATATAGCTCTGCTAATTTCGTTAGTTTTTCTCAGCTCTTCGAAGCGAGCGGTATCCAATTGTAAGTGGAATTCCTTCAGTTTTATGCTACTACTGCTTAAATCAATACTTACTCCATCAAAATCCACAGAAAAAAGCCCATTACTTTTTTCAGAAATAACTTCCTGAAGAGCTTCTCTTAGTATTGGCCTTCCAAATAAGAACAACAAGATATTCAACAAGATAAAAAGCAGAAAGACTGTTCCAAAGATAAATAGAAACACCTTTAATACTCTGCTTTTCAATTGCCTTATATATGAATTATTATGCATTTAATTTCTTTCTATCATAAAGATTAGGGCAACCCTCTTTTCCCTTTAACAAAAGACAATTAGAAAAGGCACTACCCTTATTGAATAAGTGGCCCCTAACCCTTCCACCGACCTCTGATTTTGCACGGAAAGACCTCATTTCTTTCTTTGATAAACAAAGATGAAAATGACACTTTCTACCAAAAGTCAAAAGAACATTGGGGCTCCCCCTGAAAAGGCTCACATCCTGTAAAATAAGAGGATTACTTTAATCCATTTTCAAGCCTTTTCCTTTTTCAGAATTCTTAAAATAACAGGGAAAAAGACCAAAAACACCTATTCAACGAAAAAAAAA
>NZ_SMMB01000773.1 GCF_009711365.1 Xanthovirga aplysinae
TTTTTTAAAAAATTACTTGTTAAGGTGAAGGGAAAAGTACATGATCTGAATTAAAATTTTAAAGGCTTTTGAGCCTTGATTTTACTTTGCTTTAAGAATTTATTATTCTATCCTGTAAATAATAAATACCTCAAAATAAGTATTAGAAACCAAATAAAATTTCAGGAATCAAGATTCAAACAGCCCTATATATCAAGCTTTCAACTCTTCTCTCAAAAATTTAGCGGTGTAACTCTTTTTGTTTTTTGCCACCTTTTCCGGAGCTCCCTGGCAAACTATTTGTCCACCTTTTTCACCACCCTCTGGCCCAAGGTCAATGATATGATCCACCACTTTTATCACATCCAGGTTATGCTCAATAATTAACACGGTATTTCCCTTATCTGTTAATTTATTGAGCACATCCAACAAGTGTTGAATATCCTGAAAATGTAAACCTGTGGTTGGTTCATCCAGAATATAAAGGGTTTTTCCAGTATCTTTTTTTGAAAGTTCGGTCGCCAGTTTCACCCTCTGGGCCTCTCCTCCAGAAAGGGTTGTGGCATGCTGCCCCAAGGTTATGTATCCCAAACCTACATCGAACAAGGTTTTTATTTTTCTGACAATTTTGGGTTGGTTTTCGAAAAAATCCACGGCTTCTTCCACCGTCATATCCAATACATCGGAAATGGATTTCCCCTTAAAACGGACCTCCAATGTTTCCCGATTGTATCTTTTGCCTTTACAGCTCTCACAAGGCACATGTACATCCGGCAAAAAGTCCATTTCAATTTGCTTCATTCCAGCCCCTTCACAAGTTTCACATCTCCCTCCTTTTACGTTAAAGGAGAATCGCCCAGGTTTGTAACCTCTTATTTTGGCTTCTGGCAAATTGGCAAAAAGAGCACGAATTTCCGTAAACACACCAGTATAGGTGGCCGGGTTCGACCGTGGTGTTCTTCCAATAGGTGCCTGGTCAACCTCAATCACCTTGTCGATATTTTCCAATCCTTTTATTTCCTGATAGGCTAAAGGTTCCAATTTGGACCGGAAAAAATGCCTATTCAGGATCGGGAATAAGGTTTCATGGATTAAAGTGGACTTTCCACTCCCAGAAACTCCGGTAATACATATCATTTTACCTAAGGGCAACTCCAGATTAATCTTTTTCAAATTATTGCCTTGAGCGCCTTTTAGTAACAAGGTTTTGCCATTTCCCTCTCTTCTCTGTTCAGGAATGGCAATCGTGCATTCTCCCTTCAAATAACTGGCTGTGATGCTATCCTGGGCCAAAATTTCTTGAGGTGTTCCGGAAGCCACAATATGTCCCCCGTGATAACCTGCACCCGGTCCTATATCTAAAATATAGTCCGAATCCAGCATCATTTCTTTATCATGTTCAACCACCACAATGGTGTTTCCCAGGTCACGTAAATCCTGAAGGGCTTGAATCAATTTTACATTATCCCGTTGATGCAACCCAATACTGGGCTCATCCATAATGTAAAGAACCCCCACCAACTGGGTTCCAATTTGAGTTGCCAAACGAATACGTTGGGCTTCACCTCCTGAAAGGGTTCGTAAAGGCCGATTCAAATTCAAATAATCCAGACCCACATTAAGCAAAAAGCTAATCCGTTTACGAATTTCTTTCAATACTTCAGTGGCTATCCGCTTTTGGCGTTGATTCAAGCGTTTCTCCAGACCGGTAAACCATTTAGCAAGGGACTGCACATCCAACATGGCCAGCTCCGCAATGTTTTTTCCATCAATCAAAAAATGTAAAGATTCCTTTTTTAATCGAAGGCCATTGCAATCAGGACAAACCTTAATTTCCGTAAATTCTTTTACCCATTGCTGGATCTTATCGGAGCCTCCCTCCTTTTGTTTTTCCAGGAAATGAATGATCCCCTCAAATTTAGTATTCCATTCTGTTCCCGGATATTTTACAGATGCTACTGCAACTGGTTCATCGGAACCATAAAGTAGAGTTTTTATGACTTCCTCAGGCAATTCTTTAATAGGGGTGGAAAGATTCATCTTGTAGCGTTTCAGGATAGAATCAATCTTTTTAAAAATCCATATATCCCTATACTCCCCCAAGGCAGCAATTCCACCACGGCTAATGCTTAAGTTTCTATCTGGTATAATAGACTCCTCGGTAATTTTTTCGATTTGCCCCAAACCATTACAAGTCGGACAGGCTCCATAAGGAGAATTGAAAGAAAAAGAATTGGGCGCTGGTTCATCATAAGCTAAACCAGTTTCAGGATCCATCAGATGTCGGGAAAAATGTTGAATTTTTCCTTGCTGATCGGCTACCATCATAACCCCTTTTCCTTCTGTCAAGGACGTTTTAACCGATTGGGCAATACGGAAACGATCACTTGGGGTCACCACCAACCGGTCTACCACAATTTCAATATCATGAGTGGCATAGCGATCAACCTGCATTTTTGGCACCAGATCCATAGTCTCTCCATCTACTCGCACCTTTACAAATCCCTTTTTTCGAATCTGTTGAAACAGCTCCCGATAATGGCCTTTCCTTCCTTTTACAACTGGAGCCAAAAGGATTAACTTTGCCTTATCATGGTTTTTCAATATATGCTCTACAATCTGATCCTCAGTTTGTTGCTCCATTTTTCTCCCTGTCTGATAGGAAAAAGCCTCGGAAGCGCGAGCATAAAGCAAACGCATAAAATCATATATCTCGGTAAGTGTACCCACTGTGGAGCGAGGGTTTTTAGAAGTCGTTTTCTGTTCAATGGAAATTACTGGGCTTAACCCATTAATTTTATCCACATCCGGACGTTCCATATCTCCAATAAAAGAGCGTGCATACGCAGAAAAGCTCTCCATATAACGTCGTTGCCCTTCCGCATAAATGGTATCAAAAGCCAGAGAAGATTTCCCACTTCCACTCACCCCGGTAATCACCACCAATTTATTTCGAGGAAAGCTGGTGTCTATATTTTTTAAATTATGTTCTCTGGCACCAAAAATCTCTACTTTCTCATGTCCACTGCTATCCACTACCTGTGAACTATCTGATTTTTCTTTCCGCATTTTCTATTTCTTCCGAAAAAGGTTAATTTAATAATCTGGAAGAGCTCCTATGCACATTTTTCACTCTTTTTGATGAAGAAATGGAGCATGGTATTTCTTCCAAAATTAATTAACTATAACTAGTCATAAGGCCCCACGCCCTAAATTTCAACTTTGTTAATAAAGTATTGTACCGTTATAGGTGTTCTTCTTACTCGTTTTCATTATTAAGGCTACAATAAATCCACCACCTTCTTAACGAAAAAACTTGCAAAGGATGCAAGTTATCAAAAGTGTTTTGCAGGCTAAAATATTCCCAACTAAAATAATCAATTCCCCCTAAAGAACTTGGAGTCTAAACTATTATACCCATAAAGACAATCTTCTATTCTTGTGCAGTGGTTTGATTTAGTTTAAAGGGAATAGCTCTTTCATTTCCATTTAAAAGCCTCAAACAGTTTATCTCTTCTAAAAGTTTCTGCAAACAACCTTATTTAAATGAAAATATATTTTGGTCAAATTTTAAGGTGAAGGACCTACAAAACTGTAAACTTATTCTTCAAAATCTTTTTAAAGTTAATGAGAGGCAAAAACTTTCCTCTTTAGGAATTTCATCAACAACTAACTATTTATTATGAATGCCCAAGAACTATTAGAAACTATTTTTAAGAATGAAAAGGTAACTGATGGTGTAGGTAAGGAATATAAATTAAACTCCCACCTGGACGAAAATGAAGGAAGATTTATAAAAAAAATCATACAAGAAAATAATTCAAAAAAAACCATTGAAATCG
>NZ_SMMB01000029.1 GCF_009711365.1 Xanthovirga aplysinae
AAATGGATCGGTGAGATGGAAGTCTTATTACTGGGTTTATATGTTCCGAGGATTAGTGGGAAAACAGGTGGTAGCAGGAGAAATTGGAAATGGTTTTTGGAAAGTATTTTACCGTAACGTTTTTTAGGTTATTTTAACCAAAAAGATATATGACGCAAACAACAATCGATAAGGCTTAGCACTATTTTGATATATACTATGTGCCTTTAACTTTGTAAACTATCT
>NZ_SMMB01000478.1 GCF_009711365.1 Xanthovirga aplysinae
TGCTTTTTTCTCCTTGCCGCTTGTACCGAAGAAGAAATTACGCCAGACTCTGAGACCACCGACCCCGAATTTATAGATCCAATTACCATAAACCCTGAGTGCGGCCCTTCCCAAGAACGTGTGGGAAGCTGTGGGCTTTTCGAAGCACATCCAAATGACCGCCTTTTACTTCGCCGATTACCTAGCGACGAGCTATATCCCCTAGCAAATCGAAGAAACCTACAGGAATTCACTAAGGATTTCTATACAGAGTATGCTGATGAATTTGACTTCATCATCGTGCTTGTCAACAGACCCGTTGGCACTAGGCCCAATGTTCCAGTAGAAGGCATCTTTCATACTGTTGTGAATGAGGTAACCCAAGGAATTGGAAGTAAAGGTAGTGGCAATCCACAAGACTGGGGATCCAGTGGACGACTGCAAGGTGCCATAGTGCTCTATGATGTTCGTGCGGAACCAGATGGCACCGACGGCACACAAAACTACATTATTTCCCGACCATTCTACCATGAACTAGCCCACCGATGGGGCAACGCCTGGCTCCCTCAAGAGCTCGGGGGAGGTTCAGGGCACTATGGCTATTCGACTGCCGATAGCCCAATTGGAGGCTGGGAAGCTTTTGAACCAACGGGAGAAACCATTAATGGTAAAAAGGAATACCATGCCATTCGTGGTAACCACTTTTGGAATGCCCGTCTCAGTAACTTAGAGCTGTACCTTATGGGACTCATTCCCCAGTCTGACCTGGAGCCACTTCAATACTTGACTGATGTCGAAAGATCACCCAACGACACCAGCTTTGAAGATTACTATCTGGCCAGTGATTTGAAAACACTCTCTACCGACGAAATGGTCGAACTAATGGGTGGCCCACGGATTCCAGCTTTTGGGGATGCCCAAAAAGAATTTCGTACCGCCTTTGTTATTGTAAGTGATGAAGAAGTGCCTAGTGCACATCAGGACCTTGCAGATGAAGAGATTCGGATATTTGGTAGCACAGAGCGCACTGACCCCGAAGATAGGTGGACACTATTCAAAATGAACAGTTTCTATGATGCCACAGGGGGGCGTGCCTACATGAACACCAGCTGCCTTAGCCAAGCCCGACTCTGCAATTAAGAGCGTAAAGTAAGTATACTTAAACGCAATGACATGTCATCAGTTGTTCTGCTATAGGTTAATAATGAACCTATAGCAGGACTAGACAAGAGAAACTTTTTCCCCTCCTCCCTCTTTTATGGGCGAAAAAGTTAATGAAGGGTTTAATGGATATCCCCCTCGTTCAACAAAATGGTTTGATGCATCCTGTAATGCATCAATTGAAAGCCGGCTACATTGAGGAAAAATTCTCTCAATAATAGTTCGGCTTTTTTTAAACATAATCTTTTTCTTTGGCCCATTAATTCCGAAGAAAAAAACTAAATTTAGATTTCAAGAAACTATATTGAAAAATTAGCCTTCATAGCCAAAAACGCTAACCAAAGCTAATATTTTTTCACCCACCGTCAGGAAACATTTGCTAATAAGGATATAGCTCATTCTAGGGCATTTCGCATCTTTTCTTAACTTCTAATTCCATTTGCAGATATGACAAAGATCTTTTTACAAGTTTTGAAAATTTCCATTGTTCTTCTTCTTTTTACAATCACAGTAATTACAGGAGCAATAATTTGGCCAATGCCTGAACTCCCATTAGCAGAAGAACACAATAGTACTTTAATTCAGTCAATCAATATTATTGATACAAAGACAGGAAAAATACTGGTAAACAGAGATGTATATATTGAGAATAATAAGATTATTTCAATTGATAGTTCTGGTGTTAAGA
>NZ_SMMB01000520.1 GCF_009711365.1 Xanthovirga aplysinae
AAAAGAAAAAATGGACGATAAAAAAACTATTATATATTGCTAGTGCTGCTGGATTTTTAGTGCTTGTCACCTATATATTTCTATCGGCAAATGAAAGACAAATGAAAGTTCAGTCTGATCGTTTGCAGATTGCTACGGTACAAAATGGAGATTTCCAGGAGTTCATTCCCGTTACCGGCAATATACAACCCATAAAGACGTTTTTTCTTGACGCAATCGAAGGAGGAATTATTCAATCCATAGTGAAGGAAAGTGGAGAAATGGTTATTAAAGGAGATGTTTTACTTACCCTAAACAATACTAACCTGCAGTTGAGTGTGCTTTCTCAACAGTCACAATTATATGAACAAATAAACAACATAAAAACTACCCGTCTGGCCATGGACCAAAATACCAGAAACCTGGAAGCAGACCTGGCGGATATAGATTATCAATTATCCTTGAGCAAACCTGAATATGAAAGACAAAAAGAATTACTAGCCTCCAAAGCCACATCTCAAAAGGAATACGAACAAGCAAAGGACAACTATGAATACCAGATAAAAAGAAAAGCGCTCACCTACGCATCTTTTGTACAAGATTCCCTTATCAAAGATATGCAAAGAGAACAATTAGATGCCTCCGAAAATAGGCTATGGGAAAGTTTAAGCAAAGTAGGAAAACTGGTAGATAACTTAGTAATAAAAGCTACTATTGATGGTCAATATGCTGCCCCCGAACTGGAAATTGGGCAATCGATTTCTTCCGGAGAACGTCTAGGACAAATTGATAATATCGATGCTTTTAAAGTAAGAGTTCACATTGATGAATTGTATTTGCCGCGGGTAAGGAAAGGGCAAACGGGCAAACTTAACTTTCAAAATAAAAACTATGAATTACGGATAACAAAAATTTATCCAACCATCAAAGAGGGCCAATTTGAAGCAGATATGGAGTTTCTTAAAGAAGAACCAAATGACATTACTCGAGGGCAAACTATGCGAATGCGTCTCGAATTAGACAAACCGAAAAAAGCTCTACTTCTTCCTTCTGGGGGTTTCTTCCAAAAAAGCGGTGGGCGTTATGTGTTTGTACTAGATGAATCTGGCAATAAAGCTTATAAGAAAGAAATTCGACTAGGAAGAAAAAATCCTGCCTTCTATGAAGTGTTAGAGGGATTAAATCCTGGTGATCAAGTGATTACTTCTGACTATGATAGTTTTGGTGACAATGAAGTCCTCCTGTTGAATAAATAAAAATGAAAATCGAATGGAAATAATCGAAAATTGACCATTCATTAAAAGTAATTTTTTTAATAGAAAATATTAGTTTAACTCCTAAATTAAGTCTCTAAACCGAAAAGTTATGAATAAAATGATTAAAGCAGAAAACTTATCCAAAGTATACACTACCGATGAAATTGAAACCACAGCCCTTAATTCGGTTAATTTTAAAATTGAAAAGGGGGATTTTGTAGCCATAATGGGACCTTCAGGTTGTGGTAAATCTACGCTATTAAATATAATTGGTCTATTGGACAGTCCTTCCAAAGGGGATTATATTTTTAATGAAACCAACACCACGGGGCTCCCTGAACGCAAGCGCTCCGACTTAAGAAAAGGTAACATCGGTTTTATTTTCCAGAGCTTTAATCTCATTGATGAATTAACTGTATTTGAAAATATTGAACTACCTTTACTTTATTTAAAAGTACCTACGGCAGAGAGAAAAACCAAAGTAGAGAAAATCATGCAGGATATGAACATTATGCATAGACGTAATCACTATCCACAGCAACTCTCAGGAGGTCAACAGCAACGTGTGGCCATTGCAAGAGCCGTTGTTACCGACCCATTGCTTCTTTTAGCGGATGAGCCTACGGGTAACCTCGACTCTAAAAACGGAGAAGAAGTAATGAAACTTTTAACTTCACTGAATGACAAGGGAACAACAGTGGTAATGGTAACTCACTCCTCTTACGATGCCAAGTTTGCCCACCGAATAATGAACTTATTCGACGGTCAAATCATTTCAGAAAATATAAATGAGGAAAGAATGCTGGTAAATCCATAAAGATATCCAACCATTTTATGGCTCCAG
>NZ_SMMB01000707.1 GCF_009711365.1 Xanthovirga aplysinae
CCCTTCCCTCTTATCAGACTTCCTCTTCTGCAGGAATGGATCTAAGAGCAGAGTTAGAAAAAGCAGTTACTCTTCAGCCTCTTGAAAGGGTACTTATTCCTACAGGTCTTTTTATGGAACTCCCACAAGGATATGAGGCCCAGGTAAGGCCTCGAAGCGGTTTGGCTTTTAAGCATGGGGTGACTGTGCTGAATAGTCCCGGAACCATTGATGCCGATTATAGAGGAGAAATTAAGGTGTTGTTGGTAAACCTTTCAAATCAGTCATTTATGATCAATGATGGTGAGCGTATTGCTCAAATGGTTGTTGCAAAACACGAGCAAATTGAATGGGATGAAGCAGATTTGTTAAATGAAACGGAAAGAAGTAACGGAGGATTTGGTAGTACCGGGGTAGGGTAAAAGTAAAAGTAATACCTTTACTTAAGGTAAAGGATTAATCTTTAACAGATGCTGCCCTTTGGAAGTTATTTATGGAAATAGGATCACCTTAAGGTAATTATCGATTAGTTTTTGTTTTTTATGGTTCCCAAAAATTCCTAATTCTTATTTGGTATTTAAATCCAATCGTTCTCAAAGTATTTTTAAAATATGAAAATTATTGTTCCAATGGCTGGTATGGGTAAGCGAATGCGCCCCCATACATTAACGACGCCAAAACCTCTTGTCCCAATTGCGGGTAAACCGATTGTTCAACGACTTGTAGAGGATATTGTGAAGGTGTGTAGTGAACCTATTGAAGAAATAGGTTTTGTGATCGGTGATTTTACAGAGGAGGTAAAGGAAAATTTACTTCAAATCGCCAAGGATGTGGGAGCACAAGGAAGGCTTTTTCATCAGGAAGAAGCATTGGGAACTGCTCATGCAGTGCTTTGTGCCAAGGATATGTTGGACGGAAAAGTGATTGTGGCTTTTGCCGATACCCTTTTTAGAGCTGATTTTAAACTTGATGTAGAAAATGATGGCGTAATTTGGGTTAAGCAAGTGGAGGACCCCTCTGCTTTTGGTGTGGTAAAGTTAAATGCCGATGGTGTTATTTCTGACTTTATTGAAAAACCAACAACTTTTGTTTCTGACTTGGCCATTATTGGGATTTACTATTTCAAGGCTGCTGATTCGCTGAAGAAGGAATTACAATATCTGGTGGATAACGACCTTAAGGTTGGAGGTGAATTTCAGCTGACAGATGCCCTTGAAAATATGAAAGCAAAAGGTGCTCAATTAGTGACAGGAAAAGTGGATGAGTGGTTAGATTGTGGTAATAAAAATGCAACCATTCATACTAATCAGAGGTACCTGGAATTTATCAGGGAAGAAGATCTTATTTCTTCTTCAGCAACTATCGATAATGCGGTAATTATACCTCCGGTTTTCTTGGGAGAGAATACTGTGGTGAAAAATACAGTTATTGGTCCACATGTATCCTTGGGTGCAAATACGAAGGTGGTTGATTCGCGGATTAGTAATTCCATAATTCAAAGAAATAGCGAGATTAAAAATGTAAATCTTTCAAACTCCATGGTAGGTAACTTTGTTAACCTTAAAGGGAAGTCTTCTGATATGAGTATAGGGGATTACAATGTAGTGATTGAATAACTTAATCAATTTGCCATGGGGTGGAAGGGAACTAAGCTAAGGTTTTTTCTTCTTTTTTTGTTTTTGTCTTCTTATTGTATTTCGCATGTAGCCGTAGGCCAGCGGAGCAAAAGAGTAAAAAAGGATAGAGACCTGAAAGAAAGGGATTATCTTCAAGCTGAGTTTTTCTTTACCGAAGGAGAAAAATATTATATCCTTGAGGATTACTCTAAGGCTTATATTTTCTTTCAAAAGGCAGCTGATTTTAATCCTACAAATGCTGCCGTTGAATTTAAGCTTGCCGAGACACTTGCTAATATGGGGGATTATGATAATGCGTTAAAGCATGCTCATAATTCCCTTAATTTAGACGACCAAAATAAATACTATTACTTACTTTGTGCAGAGCTTTATTCTCAAAAAGGGGAATTTAAAGAGGCAGGGAAGCTTTATGAGCAAATGATTAGGGATATACCGGGGACGGATGAATACTTATTCGACCTGGCCACCATTTACCTATATCAGGAAAATTACCCCGAGGTTCTAAAAATAATGAATAAAGCAGAAGGAATTTTCGGTAAAAACGAAAATATTACCCTGCAAAAGCAAAAAATTTATATTCAATCCCAAAAAATAGAAGAAGCAATCAGGGAGGGAGATGAGTTGATTCAGGCTTTTCCCGATGAGGAACGATTTGTTATTAGACAGAGCGATTTATTGATTTCAAATAATAAACTTGATGAGGCCCTTCCTTATTTAAATCAACTAATTGACAAAACTAATTCACCAGAGGCACATATTCATTTGGCTGAAATTTATACTCGAAAAGGAGAGTCAGAAAAAGCGGAAAGTCATATGTTACAAGCATTTGAGTCGCCGGAATTAGCTTTTGACCTAAAACTACAAGTCTTTTCTCAATGTATCCGGGATATTCCCCATGATGATAAAAAGAAATTTTGTCTTCAACTTGCTGGTAAACTGGAAGAGCATCATTCGGACAACGCTAATACTTTCGCTGTACTGGGAGATCTTTACATGACACTGGGAGATAAGAAATCTGCCAAACAAAAATATTTGAAAGCAATAGATTTAGATGATTCTCAGTTCAGAGTTTGGCAAAACCTGCTTTTGGCAGAAATGGAACAGGGAGAATATCAATTGGTCAAAGAACATTCCCAAAAAGCTCTCGAACTATTTCCTAATCAGGCTTCTGTTTATTATTACAATGGCTCTGCTCAACTTTTGGAAAAGAACTACCAGGAAGCAGTTTATGCATTTGAGGCGGGGAAAGATCTTTCTTTGGAAGACAAGGAATTGTTAAGTGTTTTTTATAGTCAATTGGGAGATGCGTACAATGGCCTAAAGGATTATAAGAAATCAGATGCCTCTTATGAAGCTGCTCTTGAAAATAATTCTAACAATTACTACGTTCTAAACAATTATAGCTATTTCCTTTCCTTGCGAGGGGAAAAACTGGACTTAGCCAGGGAAATGTCTGAAAGACTGATTAGAGACAATCCTGAAAATTCAACCTACCTGGATACTTACGCCTGGGTGCTCTATAAGAGTGGGCAGTTTAAAGAAGCTAGGAAATATTTGGAAAAGGCTATGAAAGGAGAAGTCAGTGGTACCATAATTGAGCACTATGGCGACACTCTTTATAAATTAGGAGAAATAGAAATGGCGGTCCAACAATGGAAAAAAGCAAAAGCATTGAATGATGGCCATTCCAATTTATTAGATAAAAAAATTGAAGATAGAAAACTTTATGAGGAATAGTCTTTTTTATTTTTTGCTACTTTTTAGTCTCGTTTTTTATTCTTGTAGAAAAAAAGT
>NZ_SMMB01001265.1 GCF_009711365.1 Xanthovirga aplysinae
TTAAGTTAGAAATTCCTATTATTATTAAATTGAATTAAACGGAAATCTTAAAAATACCGAGGCTAATAAAGACGAGCTGCCACCCTTAGTCAGCGCACAAACCCAGTGCTAAAAAACACAGCAGATAACTTGACCGTCGCGGAAAATTCCCCAGATCTGAGAACCCATCAACACCTAATACTAACTAGTTAATTTTCACCAGATTAAACATAAAATAGCTTAACATTAGTCAGAATCACAGAATAAAACATGAGCAAATTACCTTACTTTAAAATTCCAGACTCTCCAAACATCTACAGCGCTGGAAATGTGGTATCCAAAATTCTTGACGGACTTGGATATCGATATTATTGGGCTACAGAAGGAATCCGAGAAGAAGATCTAAACTATAAGTTCTCAGATGGGGCAAGAAGTACACGTGAGATCCTAATTCATATTTGCGATTTAACAGAGGGTATATTTAAGGTGGCAACACAACAAGTCATCGTCCCTCCTTTCGATTTTAATGATCTTTCTTTTCCTCAGATAAGAGAAAAGACATTATATAATATTGAAAATTCCAGTAATTTATTCAAGAAAAAAACAGGCAATGATCTGAAAGGAATCCATCTGGTTTTGGAATCCAATGAAAACCAAACAGAATTTCCCCTTTGGAATGTTCTTGTTGGTCCAATAACTGATACGGGCTATCATATAGGACAAATAGTAGCATTCAGAAGATCATCAGGGAATCCAATAAATCCAAATGTCAACGCTTTTTTGGGGTATACAAAAGAATAAAAACACCCTCCACCATGTAAATAAAGAATAGGCACAAAAGCTTTAAATTCAAAACTTGAAATTCAATACAACCGTTGTGCAATTTGGTAGTAAATTATCACCTTCATCCCATATACTCACCATTAAAGATCAATAAAATGTTATGACGGACAGAGAATATTTGAGAGGCTTAAGGGCTCCTACCAAGGAAAACCCATTTAGGATACTAATGAGTGCCTGTTTAGCAGGTATTACCTGCGGTTTTGACGGAACCGCTAATGGAACGTATCCTAGTGCGTTAAAAATTTTAAGATATGACTCTGTAAAAGTCACCAAATTTTGCCCTGAAGAATTTTCATTCGGTACGCCACGAGAAATGTGCGATATTCATGGGGGAACAGGTTATGATGTCCTTGATGGTAAAGCCACGGTATTGACAGAAACAGGAAAAGATTGGACTAATGGCATGATAAAGGCTTCGAAAAGAATGCTAGAAATTGCCCAGAAGGAGGAAGTGGAGATTACTGTTTTAATGGATATAAGTGCCGCATGTGGCAGTCAAATTATTTATGAGGGAAATCGTTTTTCAGAAAATAAGATCTACCAGATTGGTGCCGGAGTATGCGCTGCTCAACTCATTAGGAACGGGATAAAGGTGATCAGTCAAAGAGACTACGCCTCTTTGGAAATTCTGTATTCAAAAATTGATAGGCAGCATAGAATTGACGAAACAAAGATTGACCACCATGAAATAGATTGGTACAAAGAATACTTCAAAACAAATTAAAATTTACTGCCCCTCCAAAAAGATGTAAAAATCATTAAAACACTTTTTATCCTCAGTGGAAGCCAATATTAAAAATCCCTCATTTACAATATGCTCACATAAGAAAAATAATTCTCTACAAAGGTATTTACCTCATTAAATTAAACTAATAACTATAAAATGTAAATATGAAAAAGAGCCCCATATTTTGATTAATGGGGCTCTTTTTATTCAGTTTGGAAAAAAGTCAATTTTCTAAGGAGAATTTGGTGATAATCCTAATATTACCTCAAATCAATTCCACCTTAACGTCAGGTAATTTGACAAGTTTACTTAATAATAATCAACCTTTTGGTTTCCAGACCTTCCTGACTCTTAAGAATCACAAAATAAAGTCCAGACTCCAGCGGGTCAGAAGAATTAAACATCGTTTCCCCCTTTACCCCATACTCCAATACCTTTCGCCCAGATTGATCACTTACCTGGATAATTCCGTTAAAATCCTCTGGAATTTCCACAGTGAAGTATCCATTTAAGCTTGGATTTGGATATATATGGAAATTAATGGAAGTATTCTCCATTTCTGATCTATTCTCCTCACTAGTAGATTGACCAACAGCAGATTGATTGACACCCTCATTACCAGCCTCAAAACATCCATTTTCCTCTGCTTGTTCTACTGATTCCCAACATTGATCACAAGCCACCACTGGCCTACAAGGTGGACATTGCAAGGTTGTTTGACTCCAACTTGTAAAAGTTGAAGTCCATAACAACATAAACACTACATATTTAATTATTGCTTTCATGATACTTTCAATTTAAATCCATCCTTTTTATAGTGATTCTAGGAAACGTATAATGGCTTGCTGCTCTTCTCCACTCAATTGGTTATAAGCGTCGGTAGAACCCTGGGCTTCCCCCCCATGTGCCTGAATAGCCTCCTCTAAGGTAGAAGCTCTACCATCGTGCATTAATAATAGCTGACGGCCATTGTCATTAAGGAGTTTAATGTTTCTGCCTAATCCCCAAAGTGCAGGAGTTCGGTAAGGGGCATCTGTTACTGTATGTTTTTTCATATCTGTATAAGGCCTCAACACAATATTTCTAAACATTTCAGGGGCATCACTTCTAGTTTTTTGAGTAGGGGCATGGCACCCCCCACATCCGACTTCCAAAAACAAGACGTTTCCTGATTGGACTACTCCATCATCATGTGCTGCATAGCTCCTGGCTGGGACCGATAAAAACTCCACATAATTCACCAATTTATCTAAATCTTCCTGAGAAATATGCTCAGGGTTGTCCGGATCGATGAGATGGTCTTCCACCAGGGCATTTCTGGTTTGTTCCCTTACCGTATTTGCACCTCCATCCCACCTAAATCCAGCCTCTCTACCAGCTATCCACTCCAATAACCCTGTTCCAAATACTGGAGGAGGAATCCTTGGACCTCTAGGTGTTTGAATAACCTCCGATCCCCTACCATCTCTAAAATGACAATTTCCACAGGCATTTTCTCCAATAAAGTAAGCCGGTAAATTAAATGGAGGTTCTATCTTATCCGGGAAGAAATCTGTACCTCTATGTGGAGCAGCGTGGAAAAGATGATGGCCCTCCAGGAAGTCGTCAACCTGCTCTTCTGTTGTAAGGGTAATTATATGTTGGGTAAATATAGCATCGTGCTCAATATCCTTTGCTTCCCCAAAACCAGGAAGTACCATATTGGTTGTAGCACGACCTGCCGAGGCATTACGAGGATCCCCAAAGGTATTGAGCCCTTCACCGATCACATAATTCTGGAAGGTATTATAGGTCTGGGCACCAGAACCTCCTGTTACCGCCGTAATTTCATAAGTAATAATATTTCCCCAGCCCCACTTACCAGCATCTTTATTGGCTGCCAAAGCATATCTTGGAGGAGAAGTATCTCCTATTTCCATATATTCAATTCGCAGAGGAGTGGTATTATTGACATCTCCATGTGGATGATAACCACCGATATTGCTGGTAAGGCGAGGATCTATCGTAAGCCCTGTAGAGGCATCTGTAAAGGTAGTAGAAAAGCGATCTAAATACCTAAGTTGGTCTCCATTATGAAAAGCATCAAAGACTGCTTCCGTAATACCATCTTGTGAGTGTGGGTGGCGGAATCGCATCCAATTCGCTCCTAAGGTAACTAAAGGAGAGCGATTATCCGGATCAATTCTAGGACCTGTCGTAGTAAATAAGGCGGAATACACGTAAATATCGCCAGGATCATCAGTAGTATTTCCTAGTTTTCTATAGCGCACAAAGTAGTAATAGTCTCCAGCATTGACACATGGGGAAGGTACCTCCGTCATGGCGGACTCAACAGGGGTACTATAAAATTCTACCTGATTGCAGGAACAGAAGAACTCAAATTCCGGATCTCCCCCAGATTGAATGGCTGGAATATTTCCTGTGCGAATTTCTACGCTTGTCAAGTCCTCACTTAGATCTATGGCAAATCCCTGCCCTGGATCTGCTCCTATCACCGCAGTTGGTAATGCTGGTTTAGGATAAACAACCAATGGGATGGAACCACAATTATCAGGTTCACAGTCGGCACAAGGACCTCCGCAATCCACCCTTTCTTCTCCTTGATTTAAAATACCATCATTACAAGTAGGTTGTGGTTGACCAGGAGATATAGTAAGGTCTCCCAAGAAAATAGGGCAATCTCCTCCGTCCCACCTTACCCATAGGGAATAAGAATCAGGGGATAGGTTTGAAATCGTAAATGTAGAGGCATCGTCTAGAGTACTATAAGGGAAAGTGATTCCACCATCTAAACTAAAATCAAGCCCTGTTCTATCTGAAACATTAGAAAATGTGAAGGTAATTGAACCATCATTGTTCCCATCAAATGATTCACCAGTACTGCTAAATGTAGCGTAAGGATTAGGCGTTCCATTACATACCGTAGCACAATCAGCATTATTACCGCTACAATTACTTCCTCCACAGTCTACCCCTGTTTCATCCCCATTTTGTATGCCATCATCGCAAGTAGGACAAGGGTCACATTCTGGTCCCCCACAATCTACTTCGGTTTCTTCCCCATTTTGGAAACCATCATTACAAGAAGGTGTAAACCAGCAATTTTCTCCCTCCCCTACTATTCCTTCCACTAAAACGTTGGGACCACATTGAATACCAAAGCTATAGGGCTCACCCGGAGTAACAGATACATTCATTTTATAGAACCCATCCTCATAATAGAAGTTGGTGGAACAGCCGCCGAATCCAGGCCCAGTACACATATAGCATGGAGCCCCTAAAGATTCGTGTGAATACAATATTGCCTGGTTTCCACCGGTATAAGATAGACCATACCCTTCACATTGCCCCTCTCCTGGCTCAGTTGGATTTCCATTTGGGGAGCTAATGATATGCCAAAGCCCACCATCCCCATTGGTATCTCCCACACTGCCATCCCCACTATAAAAGTATAAAGGTTCATTATTATAAGTCAGTTGATAAGTGCCATCACATCGACCACTAACACCAAAAGTGCCATCGAAAGCTGCTGAAAGGTCTGGGATAATGACCTCATTAACCCCAGGCACCAACAGAGGGGGCCAGGTATCTGCACAACCATCCTCACAAGTACTAAAAGGTCCTCCGTTGTCATTATCAAAAGTATACAAGGTAAATCCTGGTCTCGGTGAACCATCTCCTCCTACTAATACCACATTTCCTGAAACTGTTATGGTATTGACTACAGGATCAACCCCACATGGAGAACAATCCCCACCACAATCAATACCTGTTTCATTTCCATTCTGCACCCCATCGGAACAGGAATAGAGAATTTCATAATTTGCTGAAATGGTTACATCTTGACCGGGCATGGTCACAGTGGTTGGATTAGCATTGGGATCAGACAGGAAAGCCACATCTCCTGTCCATTCTGCGAACTCCAAAGCAGTCCCAGGCTCTACTGATGGTGGTTCCCATGTTATGGTAATCACCTCATTCTCCTCATAATTGCCGTCCCCTGACCCCTCATTCACGGTAAGAGTATAGGTTTGGGGAGGACATCCAGGACAGGGACCTCCACAATCAATTCCTTCTTCTCCCTTATTTTGTATCCCATCGGAGCAAGTTGGATCCGGGTTGGAATTACCACTATTGAATGTAATTTCATCTACATTCATTGCTACATCCCCATCCTGGAAAATGATTTCGAAGGTTGCCCCCTCACTAATGGAAGTGATAAAATTCACAGTTTGGTAACTGCCTACCCAAGCACCGGTGGAGGAAAAATTAACATTTCCCACATCCTGCCCATTTACGAAAATGGAAATATCTCCGGAAAATTCAGAAGCATATTTTATATCTATATTGGACGCCGCCGGAACGTTTGCCAATTGGAATCCAGCCCCCAGGCTACTGATATAGGCCACCCCTTGTCCACCAGTAGCCTCCTCGTCACTATAAAAGGAAGCATTCCCCAGAAGAGTTCCAGTTTCTGCTTGAACTATAGGTCCCTCCCCTCCATCAGGAATACAAGGATCACAAGACCCTCCACAATCAACCCCTGTTTCATCTCCATTTTGAATCCCATCTTCACAAGTAGGAGCCTGTCCACCGGAAGTAAATACTACAGTACCTGAAGGAAGAATCTGTCCTAAATCATCGTCTTGTATTTGGGCACTAATTTCATAAGAGACCCCCAAGGTTAACCCTGAAAATTGGCGTTCAATGCGATTTCCATTTTTCGTACCTGTATAACATCCATTAAGACAAACATAGCTCCAATTGGCTGTTGCGTTGCTGGCATCAAACCAAACGATTCCGGTATTGTCATCTACATAGTCAATTCCCATGGATTGAGCTTTCAAATAATTAGATGTGCTTAATAACAAGAAAAAAGAAAAAATGCACGAAATGTAGTATAAGCCCCTCCAATTAGACCCCTTTTTAAATCCCTCCGTTTCTGGGGGAGAAAAATCTTTAAAAAGATTTAGTAAATCTCTATTTAACATAACTGAATTGTTTGGATTTAACATGCTTGATTTCCATCCAATTAAAAGTTATGATTAGGAGTATCAAAGAATTCTAACTCGCTATAAGCTCACATTGCACTACTATTTTACCACACACAATGATTTCATTTGACCGTTACAGCTTCTCAGAGCAACTTTTATAGGTGGAATCATTGAACCCCTATCAAAATATTAAACATGAAACTTACCAGGCCTTGTCCCTTTGAAAGATGAAAAAAATGAGCCAAAGGGAAGTGAAATTAAAACCCCAAAATAAACGCCATTAGATTATCCTTAGCTTCTAGTTTCAATTTTTTCCTGATTCTATAGCGCAGTGCTTCTATTCCACGGTAGGATATTCCCATCAGTGGGGCTATTTCTTTTGACGCCAGGTTCAGGCGCAAATAAGCACAAAGCCGAATATCCCTTGGGGTAAGGTTCGGGAATGCTTCCTTTAACCGTTTTATAAAATTATCATGAATTTCATTGAAATGTAATTCAAATTGGTCCCAATTACTTTCCTCTACGATCATCTCATTTAAGGAAGAAACCACCCCTTTTAACTGTTTTATCGCTTGGGGATCCTTTATGGTCTTAATGGCTGCTATTCTATCTATTACCTGAAGTACCGTATCATTTAGCTGTGCCAAATGTATGGCAGAAGTGGCAAGTTCCTTACTTTTATAGTTGACCTCAGATTTTAATTTTTCCATTTGCAACAAAGTCATCTTTCTCTCTGCTTCCAAATTTTTTTGAATATATTCTCTCCGTTGTAGGCGGAGCTCCTTTTCCCGTTTCCGCTCCAACTGTTTTATTTGTCTTCTTCTTACCCACCAAACAGCAACTATAAAAAGAAGCCCCATTAAACCATAAACAACATACATATACATTGTCCTATACCAGGGAGGCTTAATTATGAATGTAAAAGTGTCCTTAGCTCCCAGCACGCCGTAAATATTCCGAGACTCAACATGAAAAGTATAGTTCCCTTCTTTTAAATTGGTAAAGGACCTGGAGGTTGCAGGACTCCAGGACGTCCACTCCCTATCAAAGCCCTCCAAATAAGACCGGTACAACAGGTTTCCTGACTTTTCAAAGAAGGAAGCCGCATAAGTTATTTTTAATGCATTTAATTCAAAGGGAAGTTGCTGTACAAAACCTTTAGGAAAACTAGTGAGGCTAAACCTTTGAGTTTGTCCAAAAATGATAGAGTCGTTGGCATTGGAACAAAAAACTTTATTGATTTGAGTATGAAAGTTCAGACTGGATCGAGAAGCATTAGGCTTATAAATGATTAAACCCTCTTTGGAACCAAATAAAAGCTGATCCTCATAAAAGGTAAGAGACTCAAAGGCGGGGATCAGCTCTCCTCTCAATTTTTGAAATGGCATGGTTTGCATCTGGTGGCCAAATTCTCCTTTTATAATGCCTATTTCATCCCTATTATCCAGCCCCTTAATAAAAAATAAATTGCCTTCGGGAGTCGGTATCAATCTTCTTATCAATTGGGAGTCTCCAAGCAGCTTTTGGAAATGGGGATGCGGCTGCATTTGTTTTGTTTTTTCATTGTATTGGTATATTCCCTTTTGGGTGCCAATCAATACTTTCCCATGGATTTTAAAAAGATTATTCCACAGGTTTTCTGGGAGGCCCCTTTTGTCGTCGAACAGCTCTAGCTGTTCAATTTGATTGAAATCTGGATCCAATTTAATTCTAAAAACTCCTAAATACCCATGTCCAACCCATAGGATGCCCTCCTGATCAAAAACCATTTCTCTTGCCGTTTCCTCATACCCTTCCAATTTTTTTTGCAGTTTCCAATTTCCATTTTCTTTCTGATACAAAAAGATTCCTTCATAACTTCCCTGAAAAAGCAAATCTCCCCGACCAGGAGGTTGAATAAACTGCCATGCCCCAATTTGTCCCTCATTAATTGGGGAGATTCCTTCTTCATCTATAAGATAAGCACCTTGGTGATTGGCCAGCAATAGTTCTTGATCAATGACCGACAAATTCCAGGCATGGGCTTCGGTATTAGGAACAAAAGAAAATTTCTGATGTAAGGAATCACCTTTTAAAGGGGAGAAATACACCCCTTGGTTTGTGGCCAAAAACAGGGAATTGTTAAACACTTGCGCACTATAAACCGACCCCTCCACCCCACTTCTTGAGTCTATATGGTAAAAGTCTGAACCCAATTCTATGTAGGAAATTCCATTCCCCAGGGCCACCCAAATGTTTTGAAGTTCATCCTCATAAATGGCTTGGACCGTATTATCTTGCAGTCCATTCGCTTTAGAAAGGTGAAGGACATGGTCACCCTCCGGACTAAATATATAAATACCATCCTTAAAAGTTCCCAGCACCAATTTACCATCAGAAATCTGCCTGCCTACATTTATTCTCTTTCCCCCAATGATTTGATTAATGTTGTGATTTCCTTTAAGGAGCTGCCTATTACGCCATTCAAACAATCCTTGGTCTGCAGTAACAATGATGAAGTTTTCATCGAAAGCGTATAAATGCTTTACCTCGGCCTTTGATAAAGCCTCTGTACCCACAATGGGACTAATATCCTGATCCTTAACAATGGAAAGACCTGTGCCTTCTTGTTGAAGGTAAAGGCTATTGTTTAACTTTTGAGCAAAAGTAATCTTTTTACCCAGCGGAATGACCTCCACTGTATCTTTATAATAGATAAAAACCTTATGATTAGTGAAAAAATAAACTTTAGCACCCAAAGAAAGGATCTTCCAAACCATTCCATACCCTAGGTGTTTTTCAGGAATTAATTGATTTAAGGATTGATATTTTTTTTGCCCAATGGCATTGGTGAGCACATACCCCATTTCATCAGAGGCTCCCAAGTAAATGCGTCCTTCCAAATCCATTCCCAGAGATGTAACATAAGTACGATTCTTAGGATCTAATACCAATTCCCAATTAAGCCCGTCATACTGAACAAGCCCATAGTTATTCGCAAAATATATTTCTCCCTTCTCCCCTTTGAGAATGTCCCAATTCATGGTAGAAGCCTTATAATCATCCTTTGAATAATTTAAAATAGCAGGCAAACCCAGCCTTTCTTGCGCATAAGAAAGCTGGAGGGTTAAGCAGAAAAATATACCAATAACTATAGCCTTCACAGGGTCTATTATTTTCAACACTGGGAGTTCTTTATTCTTGCCAACTGTCTTTTAAAGCGGCATTAGAGCCACAATCAATTGATATTTGCTTTCTTTATGAGAGAAATCAGAAACAACTCCCAGGTGTGACTTACATAAAAGGTAATAGGGGCATATCTTCTCTCTAACAGAAGATTCTTAAAAAGCACACCTCCGTTTCTCCTATTAAAAATAAATTAACTACTTAACAGCCCTAATGATTTACCCTCTTAAAAAACACACAGTTAACTTTTTCGCCCATCACAAACGATTTAAATAAGCTAATAAATAATTTACCAAATCAAAAATTCATAAAGATTTTTTGTTATCAACCCCTGAATAAATTTGGTGATTTTATTATTCGATACCTCCGATTTAAACCCATTGTACTCTTGAGATATTTTCCCGAAAGAAATTGATTTAATCGGTCTTCCAGACTACCCAACCCCTTTATTAGCTCAATGGGTGAAGGGCAATTCCTGGGAAGTACCATGAAAAAATCTATAAATTGGAAAAATCACCCCACATCTAAAATATTAAACCTTTCAGCCCTATTCACCTTTGTAAAAAGAAAGAAGGGAGTACTAGCATAACCATTATGTATCATGCCACAGCTTATCAAAAAAATAGATGGTTCATTTAAACAAATTGCGGAGGAAGAGTTTGAAGCTTTTAAGCAAAAGTTACGTTCTCAAATATTATGCGAGGGTGACAACGGATATGATGAAGCTCGCTCCATTTTTAACCATATGATCCAAAGAAAACCTGCTGTTATTATTAAAGCTAATGAGGTTTTTGATATTCAACATGTGGTAAAGTTTGTAAAGGAACACCAATTGCTTCTATCCATCAAAGCTGGAGGTCATAACGTATCTGGTAATGCGATATGTGAATGTGGAATCCTATTGGATTTAAGCTTGCTTCAAGAAGTGCAAGTTGATTTTTCCACCCAAATTGTACATGCACAAGCAGGTGTATTATTGGGAAGGTTAGACCATGAAACACAAAAATATGGCTTGGCGGTCCCCATGGGTGTAATCTCCAAAACTGGCATGGCCGGACTTACCTTAGGAGGTGGTTTTGGATGGTTAAGAACAAAATACGGATTAAGCGTTGACTGCTTATTATCTGTAGAATTAGTAACCGCGGAGGGGAGCCTCATTACAGCCAATGAAAAGGAAAATCCCGACTTATTTTGGGCAATACGGGGTGGAGGAGGCAACTTTGGCGTCGTCACCTCCTTTTGTTTCCAATTAAATCCCGTAGGTCCAAAATTGCTTTTTATGGCAGCTATTTATTCTGTCGAAAGAGCAAAATCAATCATAAATTTTTGGCGTGATTTCTCCATAAAAGCCAATGACAACTTTTCCTCTAAGTTAGACCTATTCCGTGTGCCAGCAGGAAGTTATTACCCTTCTTCCTTAATTGGAAATGATGTTATTATGATTTCCGGAATTTATCTGGGTCCTATAGAAGAAGCAGAACAATACATGACTCCGTTGCGCTCACAGGAAGGCTTGTTGGCTGATAAAAGTAAAATCATGCTTTACGAGGACATTCAACAGGTATTTGACTTAATTGCATTAGAAAAAAACCTCTCCAGCTATTTCAAATCGTTATACGTAGACCAATTAAATGAGGAAGTCATAGATTTATTTTTAGCCTCCTTTCATAAAAGACCCATCTATTATGCACCCTATGTTATTATGGACTTAAGAGGGGCTATGTGTCGTGTTCCCCATGATGCCACCGCATTTGGTCAACGTTCTCCTTCCTATCTGCTAGAGTTTAATCTTTCATGGACTGATCTCGGCAAAACAGAAGAATACCTCAGCTGGATAAGAGGTCAATGGAAAAACTTCTTACCTTTCTCCTCTTCTCAAGGGCTTTACTTAAATCATTCAGGGCTTCAAGAAGAAGGGGAAACTTTGGTAAAGAATACTTTTGGAAAAAATTATCCCCGATTACAGAAGATTAAAAAGAAGTATGATCCTTTAAATCTATTTCGCATGAATTCCAATGTTCTCCCTGCCAAATAGTATTATCCACAGCATTTAGGATCTCCTGTTATCATATTATTTCAGGAAGTAGCATTCCTTTAATATGATATGAACTGGGAAAATATCCCTTACCATCCCTCAGCTTAAAACCAATTCTTTAAAAACAGAGCAAAACCTATACCCAAGTAATTGCTAAATGCATAACCTACAAGACCGGTTGTCATGCCAATTAAAACAATGGATTTGTTTTTCATCGCTTTGGCAACCGGACCAATAAAAGCAGGGCCGAAGATCCCAGCTACGGAGGTAATAATAACTGTATCGCTATCAATTCGGGCAAAATAGGCCATGATATAGTGCAATAATATGGCTCCAAACATCAAAAAGGCGTTAAATTGTAGTGCATCTGACGCGGAATTCATTAACTCTCCTATATCGGCTATACTGCCTAAGGCGAAACAAAAAACCAGTAGGAAATACTCACCCACCTCCTGACTTCCTAAGAGTTTGTTGAGTTTTCCAATAAATGAAAAGGCCACCCCCAAAGTGGTAACGAATAAAATCACAAACACATCCCCAATTTTTCCATAGATTAAGAAGGACAGGCCGACAGCCGCCAGCAATATTCCAAAAGATAAAAGTATCAAAAGCGTAGCATTTTTTGCTCTCCTCTTCCTACTTAAGTCCCTGAAAGTAACTTCTTCATCAAAATCTTCTATAGATAAAGGGGCCTTGAATTGGGGGAAAAATTTACTAAACAGGGGCTTTGCAAAAGTAAGGAGAAAAAGCAAATACAACGAACTCATCAACATATCGGAGGCATTTAACAGAATAAATGTTTCCTCCTTTACCCCTAGCGAAAGGCCAATGGCATTCATATTGGGCGTGCCACCGGTATATACGCCCACTAACATCCCTGCCAATTTCCAGGATTCAGGAATTTGATCCTGAAATAAAAATACTGCTACTGTCGAGCTAATCAACACGGACAAAATACACAACATGAAAGAAACTACAGCACCCTTTGCTCCCTTTAACCATTTCACAATATTGGTAGAAAGTAATAATAATGGAATGGCCAAGGGTACCATAACATTTACCATGGATGTAGACAGCTGCCTATCCACTTCAAAAAAACTAAAATTGGCCAACAGTAAACCCAAACCATAGCAGATAATTATCGGGCTGATCAACTGTATAATTTTCACTCTCCTTTCTCCCCAAATCAAAAATAGGGGAAAAATAAGGAGTAGAATAGCTAAAAATATAGTCTTGTATTCCAAAAGATTTAAAGTTAAAAAAACAAAAAGTTTACCCTATAAAATATCGAAAAACGCAATTTTAAAAACTTAGAGAACTTTTACAAACTCTTATACTAGATTTTGACATGTTCTTGGATTAATTTGGAATATTATTTTAAAACAAAATATTTACATATGGAAAACTTAAAGTTTATAGCCTTCACACCTTCCTTAGTATTGATAAATAATAAAATAGTCATACTACATAGGATAAATTAAAAGCTCTTTCAAAAATTAATGGACGAGAAGCTGATTTCTACTTTTTTAATGGTACAGTTCACAATACTATGCCAAATTTATTGCCCTCTTAAAGAAAAAGAGATTCTCTCATTCTGCCCAAAAAAACCGGACAGGCAATAAGGGAATCTCAGCCTTTAAACTATTTCATTTATCTAATTCAATAGGAACCAATCAAAAATAACAGAAGCCCTACTAGCTACAAAAGAGAAATTATCCTCCTGCCCTATTCAGCTCATCTAAATTAACATCTCTTTTATTCGATTTGAATTTTTCACCCTTGTTAAATAGGTACCGAATATTGAGTCTTAGGCCTCTGGCGCTGAAGTACTGATCGAAGGTGTTAATATTTCCATCATAGTTGGCACTCCCCACTATCTGTCTAGTTTTGAAAATGTCGGTCACATTGAAACTAACATCTAATTTCTTTTTCAGGAAGGACCTTTTTACTCCTAAGTCGATTCCCCAATTAGATTCAATCCGATAGAGAGCGTGTGCAAGAGGAGACTGGTACTGTGCACTTAATTCTAAACGAACTCCTTTTGGGAGACGAATGTTGTTAGTGGATTGCAAATAGAAAAACATTTGTTTGTTGGTAATGGATAATTCCCCTAAAGCTGTTTCATAATGCTGATAAGCCAGAGTGGCATTATTACTAATGTCCCAAATATCCAAAACCTTGATTGGGGCCACCAGGGTAGCGCTTACATTCCTAAAATCATCTACATTTTGGGTCTTGAATTCTGTCGTATTGTTTGCAGTATTTTGTTCTGGTACTTCGCTGATCATACCTTTGGTGTGGGAATATCCCAATACCAATGTGAAGGTATTTTTCCATGTTTGAGTTACTTGAAAAGAATTGGTGTATTCCGGTCTCAAATTAGGGTTTCCTGTTGCTACGGTATAAGGGTCCAAGTAGAAGACAAAAGGGTTCAAATTTTGGTATCTAGGGCGGTTTATCCTCCGGCTATAATTATATGCAATTTGGTAATTTTCACTTACATTTTGCTTCAAAAAGATGCTAGGGAATAAATTCAGATACCTTCTTTTATTCACCGTATTAGAAGCAGGTGTTCTTCCCTTGGAATAGGTTTGTTCAGCACGAAGCCCCCCTTGCAAGATCCAAGTTTTTCCAAAACTGGTACTAAAGTTCGTATAAGCAGCCAAGATTTCCTCATTAAAGATAAAATGGTTACTTCTGCTTGGATCTAATACCTTATTGTTATTTGTTATTTCATAAAACTTCAGCTCGTTATCCGATACCACATGACTGGCCTTTAGGCCTAACTCCAATTTACTCTTTTGGTTTACCTTTGTGCTAAAATCAACTCTGGCAGAATAAATATCGTATGAGGTTGGATTATCGGTGGTCAACCAATCTGAAGTTTTGTTCCCATCTTGAAGGTTTTCATAATAATTTCTAAAGTCAGCATCTCCTTGGTTTACCAGTTTTCCATAATCTACATCGGCTGACAAAGTAGTTCCCACAGTATCCAACTTGCCCTGATAATGAAGGTTGAAGGTGCTATTTATATTTTCTATGTCAGTGTAATTATTGGCGTCGATTCTTGTTCCCAGCTGGCTCTGCTTGTTAATAAGGCGAGAGTCTGTTTGAAAATCATGATAATTATCCGTATAGTTCAGATTAGCCATGGCTCCAATGCTATGTTTATCATTAAGTTCATAATCTGTCCCTAAACGTAGGGAAGGCACAAAATAAACCACCTCTTCACGCCCATTTTGATCAAAATAAGTATTGGATTCATTGGAATTAAATTCCCTATACATCTTACTTGTACGCACTCGCCCACTTCTTCTGGCATTCAGATTAGTAAAGGAATTCCATTTTCCTTTTTTAATGTTTATATTGGCACCTGTATTATAGCCAATAATTCCATTAAACTGGTAGCCGGCATTTACACTTCCGTTTATTCCGCTCAACTGATTTTTTTTCAACCGAATATTAATAATTCCTGAACTTCCTTCTGCATCATATTTTGCCGATGGATTGGTGATAATCTCTATGTCTTTAATGTTCTCTGCCGACATACTTTCCATCATGTTTTGTAGTTCCTTTGCAGAGAGATAGGTTAGGCGTCCATCAATCATAATTCGCACCCCAGACTTCCCATTAAGTTGAATATTACCATCCTGATCAATCCAAACCCCTGGCGACTTGGCCAAAACTTCAAAGGCAGTACTTCCTGCAGCCAAAGCGGTACCTTCCACGCTCACCACCATTTTATCGGCTTCCATCACCACCTTAGGCCGCAAGGATTCCACGGTAACACTATTCAATAACTTAACATCCTCTTTAAGAATAAATTGACCAAAGTCTTTACTAAAACTTTTAGTTTTTACTTCAAAACCGGAACTATAGATGTTTTCAAAACCTATGGCACTTGCCTTTAAAAAGTAGTGGCCAGCCTCTGGAGTCTTGATCTCAAAATTCCCACCTATCCCTGTGACCGCCCCATCGGATAAGGTGGAATCAGCGCTTAGCAAAAGTGTTACATTGGCAAAACTAAGGGGCTCCCCTTTTTCATCCACCAAACTTCCTTTTAATTTTCCCTGTTGAGCATAGGCAGAAAAGGTAAAACAAAGTAAGCACACAAGAATTAAGTATCGGTTCAATTTCATATCCATTTTTTTAGGTCAAAGAAATACTTGATGGGGGAGTTCGAATTTTATGCCGCAAAACACGATTTGACATAAGCAATTAAAAATCAATAACTTACAATTTTCAATGGTTTGGAAAATAGTTCAAAAATGGACAGTATGAAAACAGAATTGAACAGTCCTGATAATTCCATGAAAATTGAAAGGGACATCCGTTTCCAACAAATGTTTTTTCAACTTGATTGCAAAAATTAATAGGGTTTAACAGATGGGAGTTATTCTTTAATTAAGGGAAAATGAAGTTAGTAATGGCAGGATATCTTCCAATACCTGCCACTAATTCTGATGCAAAACACAGCATTTTCTTAAGCCTTTATTTGGAATATTTTACAAGGGGAATTAATAAGATTCCCACTCCTATGATGGAATTTTTTTGGCAGAGTAATAAATGCAGATTAACTCAATAAAATACCTATAT
>NZ_SMMB01000953.1 GCF_009711365.1 Xanthovirga aplysinae
TTTGAACTTCCAAGTGCTTCTCTTATATATAATATTTATGGTGGACCCACCTTCTACACTTTTCACTGAACAAAGCAGTCAACCATTCAGGAGGCCCAAAATCTCGTTTAACTTCTACTTAGTTTTTCACTATTGATTTACTCTTATAGGCCAGGGCAAATAACTTCATTTGTTTAATCATGGCCGCAAAACCATTTGATCTTTGAGATCCAATTACTTGCCCCATTCCGATCTTCTCAATAAAGTAAAGATCGCAATTAATGATATCATCTGCCTTTTGACCCGATAGAACCCTTATTAACAGGCTGATCAAACCTTTTGTAATTTCCGTATTACTGTCGGCAGAAAATACAATTTTGTCACCTTCCTGAGCGGTGGTTAACCAAACTTTCGATTGACAACCCTTTATCAGGTTTGTATCTATCTTGAATTGATCGTTTAAAGCAGGTAAATTTTGCCCCAGTTCCATGATATAAAATATCATGCTTTCACGATCCTCTCCAAGGATAGCAAATTCTTCAATAATTTGTTCTTGTATGTTGTTGATTGATGTCATTGCTTATTTCATCATTTTCACAATTCGATGCAGACCGTCTGAAAGTCTTTCTACTTCCTCCTTGGTATTATATATTGAGAAGGAAGCTCGTATTGTACCTTCAATTCCAAAAATCCCCATCAATGGCTGCGTACAATGGTGTCCTGTTCTGACGGCTATACCTTGGGCATCAAGCATCATCCCTATATCAAAATGGTGTAAACCTTCGATAACAAACGAAAGGACGGAAATTTTGTTTTTAGCCGTACCTATTGGCCTAAACCCTGGAATATCTTTCAATAATTCATACGCATAAGTCATTAGCTCGTTTTCATGGGCTGAGATATTTTCCTTACCTATTTCATTTATAAACTCAATGGCGGTTTTCAGACCAATTACATCTGCTATATTAGGGGTTCCAGCTTCGAATTTGTAAGGGATTTCGTTATAGGTTGTTTTTTCAAAGGTTACTTCCTTTATCATTTCTCCACCGCCCTGATAAGGGGGCATAGCCTCCAGTAGTTCTCTTTTTCCATAAAGTGCCCCTACACCAGTAGGGCCATATATTTTGT
This sequence comes from Xanthovirga aplysinae, assembly GCF_009711365.1. Lineage (GTDB taxonomy): Bacteria > Bacteroidota > Bacteroidia > Cytophagales > Cyclobacteriaceae > Xanthovirga > Xanthovirga aplysinae. Next base: position 1,108 of record NZ_SMMB01000953.1, read on the forward strand.
GCCCTGAAAAAGCAAAAAAGTCACAATCTAAACTCTGGACATCGATTTCCAGGTGAGATGAGGCCTGTGCTCCATCAAGCAATACTTTAGCGCCTACCTTATGAGCTCTTTCAATTATTTCTTTTACTGGATTAATAGTTCCTAAGGAATTGGAAACATACACAATGGAAACTATCTTAGTTTTTTCGCTTAAAAGCTTTTCATATTCTTCGAAAATAATTTCGCCCGCCTCATTGATCGGAATAATCTTTAAGGTAGCACCTTTTTCCTCACAAAGCATTTGCCACGGAACAATGTTGGAGTGATGTTCCATTGAAGAGATAATAATTTCATCACCTGCTTCCACGAATTTTCTTCCCCAAGAAGAGGCTACCAAATTAATTCCTTCTGTAGTACCTTTTGTAAAGATGATTTCCTCTGCTTCGGCAGCATTCAAGAAAGCTTTTACGGTTTTCCGGGTTTCTTCAAAAGCTGCTGTAGCTTTTTCTGCCAGTGTGTGAATCCCACGGTGAATATTGGCATTATAGCCTTTGTAATATTCACTGACAGCATTGATTACAGAATTTGGCTTTTGGGTTGTGGCTGCATTATCCAAATAAACCAAAGGCTTTCCATTTACCTCTTGATGTAAAACCGGAAACTCTGCTCTTACCTTTTTAAGGTCCAAAGTTTTGGTGGTAGTTTCTAATATGTCCTCTTTCAGATTGCTCATCTTATTGTCTTCTTTTTTGAATCCATGGATGATTACTTCGGTAGGCAAAGTTTTCAACCCATATTAAAATAAAAAGGTATTGAGTACTGAACAATGAGTCCATTCCCAATACCCATTATTAAGCATCCTTATTATATTAAACGTGCAATCGAGCTTCCAGAATTTCTTCTAATTTCTTTTTTAAAGGCTCGATTTTAATGTTTTCCAGTACGTCTTTGGCAAAAGCCTGTAATAACATAGCCTTAGCTGACTTTTTGTCTATACCTCTAGCTCTTAGGTAGAACAACTGTTCCTCATCTAACTGGCCAGTAGTACATCCGTGTGAACATTTTACATCATCTGCCCAGATCTCTAGCTGAGGTTTGGTGTACATGTTGGCCTTATCGGATATTATAATATTTTTGTTTGATTGGAAGGCATTGGTTTTTTGCGCATCCTGTCGGACAAAAATTCTTCCATTAAATACACCTGTTGATTTATCGTCCATTACCCCTTTGTAAAGTTCATTACTGAAGCAGTTAGGTTTTTTGTGGTCTACCATGGTATGATTATCCACATGCTGCTGATCCTTTAGGAGGTATAAGCCATACATGTGTGATTCACAATTTTCGGCATCCAGTACAATATTCAAGTTATTACGGACAACAGCTCCACTCAACGTAATTGTAATCGCATTGAAGGTGCTTTTGGCCGTTTGGTATACCTGTGTTGTCCCAATATGATAAGCATTTTCTCCATCAGCCTGAATTTTGTGGTAATTAACATAGGCATTTTCTCCTACCACTATTTCTGTTACACTATTGGTTAGGTTCCGTTCCTCTCCAATAGATTGGTAAGATTCAACGAAATTTACTTGACTATTTTCTCCTATCAGGAATAAATTTCGTGGATAAGAAACCGTCTGGGAGGAAGAGCTATCAGTGATGAAATAAAATATGATAGGTTTTTCAATAATTTTATTTTCAGCCACTTTTATAAAGGCTCCTTCTTGTGTAAATGCTGTGTTTAAAGCAGTGAAGGCATCCTCTGAAACATTCGCATATTTTGCAAAATGCTTCTCAAAGTCTTCCTTATGGGCCACCGCAGCTTCAGAAAGCTCAGTTACAACCAACTCATTGGCTGGGCTAATGATGTTTGAATGTTCTTTGCTGTACCGCCCATTTACAAAAACCAAAACATTTGCCTCAAGATCTTCAAGCATTATGCTTCCTAAAGCTGAAGAAGAAATTTTCACTTGCGGTGCTAAACTGTGACCTGCAAATTGTTTCTTTAGGACTTTGGTTATGTCGGTATATTTATAATATTCACTTTTTGCTCCTGGCAATCCAAGTTTTTCAAAAGCAGCAAAAGCAGCATTTCTGTTTTCATTTAAAACAGCATTATTTTTCGCCTCCACTTCCCGCTTTAGGGCTTCGAAGTTAGCCAGTAAAGTGTCTTTGATGTCTGCTTTATCAGCTATTTGACTCATGATATCCGATTTAAAATTTACTAGAAGGTTTGATCTGTTAATCGTTTTTTGAAGTAATTTTGCCGTTATACGGCTGATTCTTCTACTTCTTTAATAATCCAGTCATAACCTCTTTCTTCCAGCTCAAGAGCCAATTCTTTTGTGCCTGATTTTACAATCTTACCTTTATACAATACGTGGACAAAATCAGGGACAATATAATCCAACAATCGTTGGTAGTGTGTCACCACAATTGTGGCATTCTCTGGAGATTTCAACGTATTAACTCCGTTAGCAACCACTCTTAAGGCATCAATATCCAATCCAGAGTCTGTTTCATCTAGAATAGCCAATTTGGGCTCTAACATAGCCATTTGAAAGATCTCGTTTCTTTTTTTCTCTCCACCTGAGAAACCTTCATTTAATGAGCGGTTAAGCAAGCTTTGGTCAATTTCTACCAATTTCATTTTTTCTTTCATCGTTGAAAGAAATTCAACGGCATTTAAAGGCTCTTCTCCGTGGTATTCTCTGATTTGATTCAGAGCAGTTTTTAGAAAGTTAGTAGAACTTACCCCAGGGATTTCAATCGGATATTGGAAAGCAAGAAAAAGCCCTTCTCTGGCACGATCTTCTGGAGATAATTCAAGCAAATCTTTTCCAAGGAACTCAACGTTACCCTCATTAACATCGTATTCTTCTCTTCCTGCCAATACTGAAGCTAGGGTACTTTTACCGGATCCATTAGGGCCCATAATGGCATGCACTTCACCAGCTTTTACCTCCAGATTAATTCCCTTTAGAATTTGTTTTCCTTCAACAGATGCTTGTAAGTTCTTTATGCTTAACATTGTATATGTACAGAATTATTTGATTCAAAAAAATTGTAAAATAAAAATATACTGGTTCGAGGAAATTGGCTGAATTACTGTTTAAGAAGGTTGCAGGTGGATCAGTATTCTTAGGTTGTATTTTCAAAGCTGTATAACTAAGATTACTTTTCTATTTGCTTTTCCAATCTCTGAATTTCTAATTCGTAATAACCAATTTCTTCTTATTTCTTTTTAACCAACACTTCCTTCCAGGGTAAGAGCCAAAAGTTTTTGTGCTTCAACGGCAAATTCCATGGGAAGTTTGTTCAATACTTCCTTAGCGTAACCGTTCACAATTAACGCTACGGCATCCTCTGTATCTATTCCCCTTTGGTTACAATAAAAAATTTGATCTTCTCCAATTTTTGAAGTAGTAGCCTCATGTTCTACCTGTGCCGTTGGGTTTTGGGTTTCAATATAAGGGAAGGTGTGGGCACCACATTTATCACCCATTAATAAGGAATCACACTGGGAAAAGTTTCTTGCATTTTCTGCTCTTGGGAAAACTTTAACTAAACCTCTGTAAGAGTTTTGGCTTTTTCCTGCAGAAATACCTTTAGAAACGATTCTACTTTTGGTGTTTTTACCAATATGGATCATTTTGGTTCCGGTATCGGCTTGCTGGAAATTATTGGTGACCGCTACGGAATAGAACTCACCTACAGAGTTATCTCCTTTCAATATACAGCTTGGATACTTCCATGTTACTGCAGATCCGGTTTCCACTTGTGTCCAAGAGATTTTGGAGTTCTCTCCCGAACAAATACCTCTTTTAGTAACGAAGTTATATACTCCTCCTTTTCCTTCTTTATCGCCTGGGTACCAATTTTGTACCGTTGAATACTTCACCTCTGCATCCTTTGCAGCGTAAATTTCTACAACAGCGGCGTGAAGTTGGTTTTCGTCCCGCATTGGAGCAGTACAACCTTCCAGGTAACTCACGTATGATCCTTCATCGGCTATTATGAGGGTACGCTCAAATTGCCCCGTATTTGCAGCATTAATTCGGAAATAGGTCGAAAGTTCCATTGGACAGCGAACGCCTTTAGGAATGTAACAAAAAGAACCATCACTAAATACGGCTGAATTTAAAGCTGCGAAATAGTTATCATTTGCCGGGACAACCGATCCCATATACTTCTTGACTAAATCTGGATGCTCTTTTACAGCTTCGCTAAATGAACAGAAGATAATACCTAATTCTGCAAGTTTATCCTTAAAAGTGGTTGCGACCGACACACTGTCAATTACAGCATCTACAGCTACTCCTGTCAATCGTTTTTGTTCCTCAAGAGAAATACCTAATTTTTTGAAGGTCTCTCTCAATTCCGGGTCAATTTCATCTAAACTTTTAGGACTTACCTTTTGCTTTGGGGCAGAATAATAAATAATATCCTGATAATCTACAGGAGGATATTTTACATTAGCCCATTGCGGTTCTTCAAGGGTCAACCACTGTTTATACGCCTTTAATCTCCATTCCAGTAGCCATTCCGGTTCTTCCTTTTTGGCCGAGATAAATCGGATTATATCCTCATTGAGGCCTTTAGGGGCTGAATCGGTTTCGATTTTTGTTTCAAAACCATATTTATAGTCCGAACTGGTAAATTCTTCTAATATTTGGGCGTCTTTGCT
>NZ_SMMB01000232.1 GCF_009711365.1 Xanthovirga aplysinae
TCTTTTTGCTGCAAATGGCTTTTGAAAAGCCTGAATTTAGTTTCTCTTTTAGGCTGAGACCTCCGGCTTTGAACTTAAAAAGGGCCTCAACCAATCTTTCAAAACTCCATTTTTGCTTCAAAACAAAATATTTAAACAAGCTCTAATAATAACCTTAAGATTGATTTTGTCTCCTTTAGGGAGGAACCCCTTCTATTTGTCCTATGTTTAAAATTTAATTAATAGATCATATTAATTTTATTTTTTTCATCAATAAAATTTTTTAATAATGGCTGAAGTAAGTTTTTATGTTTTTGAAGGTGCAGGGACTGCTGAGGACGCTTTGAACGTTGCCTTAAAGGAGTATCGCAAGGAGCATCGATGGTTGGATGATGTAGCCGTAATTTCCCGAAGTAAATTGGGGATGGTAAGGGTAAATAGTACCTGGGCACAAGAAACTGATATTACGGAGGGTTCTGGTATTTGGGGAGCCATGACGGGGGCTATTGTAGGCGCACTTTTCGGTCCTGGCGGGTCCCTGGTTGGACTTATAAGTGGTAGTGCACTGGGGTTGGCTACTGGAGCATTAGTCAACGAATCTGTGAAAGATTCTAGACTAGATTTGGTTGCAGATGCATTGAAAAAGAATACATCAGTCTTAGTTTTAGTGGGAGACAAACCCATGACAAATAGTTTTGTAAAGATTTTTGCTTCGGAAGGAGGTAAGCTTATTAAGAGTGAAGTAAAAGACGAGATAATTGAGAGGCTAAAGGAACGCCCTACTGGATATTTTCGAAAAGCAGGAT
>NZ_SMMB01000337.1 GCF_009711365.1 Xanthovirga aplysinae
TATGGGCCAATAAGATTAAATTAATAGATCTGATTACTCATACTTCTGGTTTACCAGCTTATGATAATACAAAGAGTCTCCAAGAATTTGAGGGTTTCAATGAGGAAAATCCCTTTGGCCTTTTTAAAGAAGATTTTATTTTATCCCTTTTGAAAGGAGTAGATTCGATACCAGATTATGGAAAAATAAAATATTCTAACTATGGGATTGGTGTATTGGCAATTGCAATGGAAAACGCAACTGGAAAATCCTTTGATGAGTTGTTTCAACAATATATAGTTAACAATTTAGGACTTAAAAATACCTTTCTTCAATTAAAGGAAATTCATTTTACCAATTTGGCTATTCCACATAGAGGGGCTGAAGTTATGCCTCTTATCCAACTTGCGGACCTCAAATCTGCAGGTTCAATAAAGGCCTCTCTGCCAGATATAATTTCTTTTTTACAAATACACTTACAGCCATCCGAAAAATATAAACCCATTGCAAATAATGTTTTTGAGAACCAGTTAAAAGACACAGAGAATAGGGTTGGTATTGGTTGGGGTATTTTTGAACGAAACGGTGTATCTCTTAGAGGACATAACGGAGGAACATTCGGAAGTTCTAGTATTGTGATTGTTGCTCCTGAAAAGAATATTGGACTGGCTGTCGTTGCTAATAATCAGGATAATAGTAAACTGGCACAATATGCTTTTAGAATATTAGAGAATCTAATGAATTAAAATTCTTATACTGCAACCAATCGTGTAGACGACTGACCATCAAAAGATCGCCAGTGCCCCTCACACGCCAAAGTACTTACATTCTTCCTTGTAATCCGGCTCCTCATTAAAATGATCCACAGGATCATTTTTTAACGCTCGGCCCCATATTCGGTGGTTGGTTACTTTTCGATTACTCTGGTACCATCTAACTTCTCACCAAAATTTGGTGAGATATCCCTTTGTTAAGGCACTTTCTTTCTCCCCAGACTTGCCACATTTACATGTCAGGTGTCTAAATGCTATTGGCCCTCACTCCATTGGAAGCAAGTTCGGACATCGTAAAGATGTAATTGCTCATCCTCCTTGGAATGCCTCTTATATGGTTTCTGTTTGTCAGAAATGCTATTTGAAGTCTCGCTTACTTCAGTCCATCTCTCATGGAAAACCGCCTTGCGACTTGCTAATGCTT
>NZ_SMMB01000933.1 GCF_009711365.1 Xanthovirga aplysinae
CCTACTTACACAGTTTTCCGGATAGTGTCATCTAAATTGATTTGGTCTTATTCCTTTGGCAGCCAATCGTGCTATTTCTGCAATTCTCTTCTTTCTTGTTTCAGTTCTTTTAGCAATAATAACCCAATGCAACATTGCTTTTTTAATTGATTTTGACTGGCTCTGAAAAAATTCCATTGAACTTTCATTTTTATACAATGCAATTCTTAAATCCTTTGGTAAAATCAATTTTTCTACATCATCCATTATTAACCATGTTCCATTTTGTTTAGCAGTTTTTATGCTGTCAAAACCTGCTTTTGTCATTAGGTTCTTTTGGATGAGTTTGGTAATTTTTTCTTTGTTTATTTTTGACCATGTGCTATTAGGTTTTCTTCTGCTGAAATATTGCATGTATCTTTCTTGGTCAATAGTCTTTTTAGTGCTATCTATCCACCCAAAGCAAAGTGCTTCATCAACTGCTTCACTCCAACTAACAGAAGCAACTTTTGTTGATGACTTAAAATAAACAAGCCAAACAGACTGTTTTGATTGATGGTTTTTTTCTAACCATTTTCGCCAATCTGTTCGGCTTTTAGGACAATATGTTTCTATTTCCTTTTTATGCATTTCTATTTCTTTCCTTCTTAGGAATAGGTTTTCAATCATAAGTGATCAAACAAAGCATAAACTCGTATGCTTCATAGGTGATGTTATGCACTTTCGTTTAAGGCCCGAGGCTAAACGGGAGTGCTCATCAGAACATTGACTTTATTTTGTCATGGCATCGTCAAAGTCTTGAAAAAATGGCGAACCTTGCGTTTTTCACGCTAATTGTTCTGCTGTAATTAATGCATTCAAGTCGGAGGGCAAGTTTAACTTTGAAACGCTCTCGGGATTAGCTGGCGTCCTGCTGTTCCAGCCATTTTAAAATTGCTTGTTTTGTTTCTTCCGGCTTTTCTTGCTGGATCCAATGGCCGCAATCTAGGTTGACCACTTCCACATTGGGCACGAACTCCGTTAGTTTTTCAGACTTCGGGATCACATCCCGGTCCCCATAGATCATAAGTGCAGGCTGTTGGATGATTGGGTCCACACCCGCCAATAAGTGCCAGTTGCGGTCAAGGTTCCTGTACCAATTTATACTGCCCGTGAACCCTGTTGATTCGAAGGCGGAGACGAAAACGGCCAGTTCGCTGTCGCTCATTATGGGTTCACCGAGTGGTTTTTTTGCTCTGGCAAGATTAATCATAGCCATGCCTGGCTGAGGCGCTCTGAAGGGCTCGTTCTTCCGGTAAAGGTTGCGAAGGAACTGGGATGTATTTTCTTCTAATACGGCGTCTGCGACGCCTGGCTGTCGATTGAAGTGGACAAAATAGTAGTCGCCGCCAAGTATTTCTTCCATGAATTCCATCCAGGGTCTTTCTCCGCGCTCTTGGTAAGGCAAGCTCAGATTTATCACTTTATTTACACGGTTTGGATGCAATAAGGTCAGCCCCCAAACGACCATTGCACCCCAATCATGACCGACAAAGGTGGCATCTTGGTATTCGTAGTGATCGAGAAGTGCTACGAGGTCACCAGACAAGTGTTCAATGTCGTAGTCTGTTACTTCGGCCGGACGGGATGAGTTGCCATAACCCCGTTGGTTTGGGACAATGACGTGGTAGCCTGCTGCAGCGAGGGCTTGCATCTGATGGCGCCAAGAAAAGGCATGCTCTGGCCAGCCGTGACATAGTACAATAGGTTTTCCTAAATTTTGTCGGCCTGCCTCAAAAACTTCGAGCTCCACGCCGTTGACTGAAATAAGAGTAGGCTTTGGAAAATCGGTTGGATTAAACATTGAGTTAATTACGTTTGTCATTTTTACGTGTTTTAAAGATTAATTTATACAAACGTATTTCTGGCTGGTGACAACCTTATGGCAAGGGTAATCAAAAATTAATGGTATTGGTCAAAATACTCTTGTAAAGTCATATTGTGAGGCTCAAAGTTATCTGGTAGAATTTCCATTTTTTGAATTCTATCCAATCGAAAAAATCGAAATTCCTTACGTAAACGACACCATGCAATTAAATACCAATTTTCGGAATTCAATATTGCAAATGGCTCTAACAATCTGTTCGTTGCAATTCCCTCCTTATTAATATATTGTATCTTGACAAGGTTGTAATTGGTAAGTGCATTTTGCAAATCTGACAAATTGTTACTATTTCTTTCTTGATTTATGACTTCGTTAAATTGAGTTCTATTAGCAAGTAAATTTGCTTTGTCTTTGATGTTATATCTTAGAATTGATTTTATTTTATCAATTGCTTCCGAATAATCCTTTACAAATGAGGCATCCTTGTTTTTCAATACTAACTGTTCTGCAAGTATTAAGGCGTTAGCTTGTTTTTCGGTGAACATTATTGGTGGCATTCTATAACCTTCCATTAGTGTATACCCTTTTCCTTCTTCGGTCAAAATAGGGACACCTGCTTTCTCCAATGCTTTTATATCTCGGTAGATTGTCCTCTTACTAACTTGAAATTTTTGAGATAATTCAGAAGCTGTAACTATCCTCTTAGTCTGTAATTGAATTAAAATGGCTGTTAATCGAGATAATCTATTTACTTCGGAATATTCCATTAATTATTTGATTGAAACGTTTTAACTCTTTGTGCTTTCTTTCATACATTTTATGAGATGAAACTGATAATTCTCAATAACTTCTTCAATTTCAAATAATCCTGCATTTCCAGACTCTTCTTGGATTGGTTTTTTGTCATAAAAGAATATTCTTACACCACCAAACATTTCTTACCTATCTTTGCGGATGCAGGTTCCTTGTCCATAAGTTTGGGCTTTTTTTGTAATCGCTGTAAAAATCAGAAACCCATTCTCTTTAAATTTATTTTAACAATCTCCAATTAGTTTTTTCTCTTTCTTCTTTATTCAACAAATAAATTAATCCGTAAAAAATATTCCGTCATATAATTTATTATCAAAAGGCATTTCAGTTATTGAGCCATGATAAATAGTTAAGTCATTTCCAAAAGGAGTTTTAGAAATTTCAATCCCCGTTTCTAACATTCCATTATCTCTAAATGTTTTGGCATTTTTTCCGTAACCCATTCCTGGAAATAGGATAGTTTTACTTTATTTTTAACAAAGAAATCATTTGCCCATATGGTAGATTTCGCAGGTTCTGAACCCCGCATTTTCTGTTTTTCTTTAAATGCGTCTTCCCAAAATTCATTCCTATTGTTGTTTATTGTTCTTTCATATGGCTTACAACGGTCGGGCATAAGCGTAGTGGGTTTCGAGGCATTTCACTTTCAATTTGCGGATATTTTTGTAAATGTACAATTTGTTTAATTTTAATGATATAGCTCGCATTAAGCTTATACAATGTTGTGCATATTACTTTTTAATCAATTAGTCCGGCCTTAATTTCTTTTGGAAGTTCTCGCCAATCCAAATTCATTAAAGCACCTTGCAGAGAATAAAGGTAATAACATTTGGGAATGATCTTATCCGGGTATTTTTCACGGATTTTCTGGTAAGCTACTTTTGGTGTCATTTCAGCTAAATCAGCCAGAGTAAACACTTCAATTTCATTCAACCTTTTCGCAATAGTTTTGCCGATATTTTTTGCTTTTATCACTCCACAGGTTTTGCGTAAGTAACAATATCAATTCCCACTCCATTTGGATCAACGATAGCAAAATGTCTGTCGCCCCAAACTTCATCTCGAAGCCCAAATGCAATTGGGATATTTTTTGCCTTTATCTGACGATAGATTTCGTCCACGTTTTCCACTTCGATGGTCAGGTAAACCCCTTTTCCACCGAAAGATGGTTGGAAAATAGGTCTTTGACTGGGGTGATCGGGTTTCAAAAAACTAATTTCACCTGACTTGTCTGGGGTGTGCATCAAAATGTAAAACTCATTTTCGAAGGTCACACCAAAGCCTAATACTTTAATATAAAAATCTTTGCTCTCTTGTAGTTTCTCTGTAATAATTCCTGCGTTTAGTTTCATTTTGTTCGTTGTTTGTGCATTTGCCAATCCAATCATAAGTGAAAATGCAGTTACTAATAATATCTTCATTGTTAATATATTTTATTTATACAAACTTAGAATGAGGCAGGGTGCTAGAATTGTAAAAAACGGACAAAGATTATTGGAAGGCTTCGGAAGGCGTAACCCCATAAAAATTCTTGAAATTTTTGATAAAATGGGCTTGGTCAAAAAAGCCTACATCGAAATAAAGTTTATTTTTCTTAAGACTTTGTTTAGATGGTTTAGCATTTAAAATATGTTGAAAGCGAACTACATTGCTAAACGCTTTGGGTGTAGTACCAATATAGTAATTGAAGATTCTTCTCAATTGTCTTGGGCTCAATCCTGTTTTTAAATCTTTTTCGGTATCCAGAAATCCTTTGCTCTTAAAAATCAGATTTAGGGAATTCAAAAAGCGAGAGTCAAAATCGAACTGATGGTCTTGGATTAGACTTTCCAATTTTTTTTCAAGAAGCTCAATAACTTTCTTAAATGATTGAGTTGGCTTAAGCTTTTTACACATCCATTCTGAAAAGTTCGGCAAAACGTTTATTAGCTCTTGCGATTGGTTGCTTAATTTTTTTGCATTTATTCCAAAAAGCAGCGGAAAAGCAGCTGGTAGAAATCGGATTCCAATGTAGTCAAATTCTTTACCAATGGAGAACTCTGTATATTTTCTACAAAATCCCATTACAAAGTTGCTGGTAGATTGATAATGATTGAAAAAAATGTCGATACAGCCGTCAGAAACTACCCGATAAACAAAAGGTTGATGCAATATTTTGTTTGTCTTAAGTTGCCAAAAGCAAAACACAAGATTTTCAATATTCTTGCTTGGTTGGGTTTCTTGATATAATATTTCCTTATTGTCCGCCTTAACAGTCGGTTGAATGGGTTTGTAAAAATCTTCTATAAATTGTAATTCTTTCACTTTTGATTTTTTATCGCAATATGCACAACGTGAATGTAACAAGGGTGGCTTTGGCTGTGATATTGGCTTTGTGCGGCTATTATTTTAAATAATGTTGGCAGTTGTGTTTTTATCTTTTCTATGATTTTCAAACATCTCAATCGCGGATTTTAAAAATCCAATTATACCAACCCCTAATATGGTTATTCCGATTGATAGGTCTTTAAATCTATTGTTATTTGCACTAAAATATCCAATCAGCCCGATACCTATAAATAGTAGTACCATAAACGCCAAAATGAAAATCACTATTTTTCCTTTTTTTGGACTTTCCCAAATTTTTCTAGACATTTTATTTTGAGTTTTTGTAGTATCCTGTAAAGTAGAAAAACTGATTCCAACCCCCATGATAATCATAACATTATTCATGCTTTTAAATAATAGATCAATCGATTCTCTACTCTTGTCAAGGCCATTAAAGTATGGTGTAAGCGAAAATTAAATTGCAAATAGCATTAGAGGATATTGTAAATAACTTATATAATGGAACAATAATCTGATTCTCATACTTTCAACTTTATTTTATTGATTTCCTGGCTAAAATTTAATCGTTTTTTAAAGGTATATTACTGTCAACAATCGTGTAAATGGAATTCCGTTTATTTAGTATATATCTTTTA
>NZ_SMMB01000553.1 GCF_009711365.1 Xanthovirga aplysinae
ATCAGATGTTTTATTAGGATAAAAACCATTAAAAATTTCTTTTCAATAAATTATATTTAATTAAGAAAACTCTAACAACCTCTCTGCTTCTAAAATTACCGTCTTCCCTTCAATAATCCCTTACCATCTTTCTATTTGTCTACTAACCTTCAAATTCACAAAAAATCATGAAAAAAGTAATTTTTACCCTCTTATCAATGGCCTGTACCTTTCAATTAAGCATGGCACAAGGCAACGACTCCAACACTCAAAGTTACCTTGGCATTCAGCTTGGGCAGAACATGTTCAGTGATAACAACAGAATTTTAGGAAATAACAATGACTTTAATATCCAGTCGATCTTTTCCTTTCAATTTGGGACGGGTAATATGTTTAGTGCCATTAACGCTAACATAGGCAATAACAACACAGGGAACTTTCAAAACTTAATTGGGGCACAAATTGGGGAGGGAAATTCTCTTAACTCTCTTAATGAAATCAATGGCAACAATATTGACCGAAACCTTCAAAGCGCAATTGTGGCCCAATTTGGGATGGGAAATAACATGAATACAAGTAATGCCATCAGAGGCCCCGGCAACACCAACAATGACACAAATTTTCAAAGCCTAATTGGTACTCAAATTGGGATGGGAAATCGGCTTGAACGAATCAATGCGATTAATAGTAGTAGCAACAGTGACAGGAACTTCCAAAGTGCTATCACATCGCAATTTGGGATAATGAACAATTTTAGGTCCCTTAACTCCATCTCTGGTGGCAACAACAATGACAGGAACTTCCAAAGCGCCATCGGATGGCAATTTGGGATGAGTAATATGTTTTCAACGCTTAACACCATTAATGGCAACAGTAATGACAGGAACCTTCAAAGTGCCAACGGAGCGCAGTTTGGAGAAATGAATACCATCAATATGAATAACCAAATTATGGGGAACAACAATGACGGGAACTTTCAAAGTTTTGTTGGTGCGCAAATTGGGGACGAGAATGATAACTTTGAGAATAATAACAACATCATTGGCAACAATAATGACTTAAACTCTCAAAGTTTTGTTGGTGCGCAAATTGGGAATGAGAATGATGAAATAGAGGAAAATAATAAAATAATAGGCAATGGTAACGACCAAAATTTTCAAAATTTTGTTGGTGCGCAAATTGGGAATGATAATGATGAACTTGATGATCTCAACAACATCATTGGCGATAATAATGACAGGAATTTTCAAAATTTTATTGGTGTGCAATTAATTGGGAACAGGGATAATCAATTTGATGATGGAAATCAGATCGAAGGCAACAATAATGATGATAACTTTCAAAGCATGCTTGGTTTGCAAATAGGGCCGGATAATCGATTTGATGAATTTAACGAAATCGTGGGTAATAATAATGATAGTAACTTCCAAAGCGCGATTGGTACGCAAATAGGGCAAGGGAATGTCATTGAGGACCTTAATCAGATCGAAGGCAACAATAATAATAGGAGCTTCCAAAATGCAATGGTGTCACAATTAGGAGTTGAGAATAATATTAGCATGAATAACCAGCTACTGGGTAATAACCAAGATAATAACAGACAACTCTTCTCTATGACTCAGATTGGGAATGGTAACATGGCGATGGGCAATAATATCATTCAGTAATTGTATGGATCATTACAATATTAAAGATTATCAGATTGGCAGGGCCGGAAAAGGCACAAAAGAAGGGTGGTGAAGCCCTTTATTTTTTGGTTTCGAACCAAAATAGTTTAGAATTATAGTTTAAGTACATTTGTACTTTTCTTATTTTAATTGTACTATACTAATATTGCGTTTTATTTACATTAGTGATAGATAAAGTAATTCCTCTTTCTAGTGTTTACTCCCCTTAAAACCTTAGTCCCTCTTTATTCTTCTACAACAAAAAGCATTTCCTCTGTAATAGATTATTTCTAATCTTTTAAAATTCCACACTCATGAAGAAAATTCTCCTAAGTCTAATGGCCCTAAGTGCCAGCCTGCAGGTTAGTTTTGCCCAGGGCCATGACAACAACACCCAAAGCGCTCTGGGTATTCAGCTCGGTCAGAATATGATCAATATGATCAACCTCATTGATGGAAATAACAATGATTTTAACAACCAGTTAAACTTTTCCTATCAAATTGGGCTGAATAACCAATTGATGACTAACAACCAAATCGTAGGAAATAGTAATCTGGGAAATTCCCAAAGGGCAGTTGTAGTACAGTTTGGAGAAAGTAATACTATATTACCCATTATAATCGGACCTACTGGGCTTAACGGCATTTTTGGCAACAATAATAATGAGAACCTCCAAA